>JAHFHJ010000083.1 GCA_023246985.1 Candidatus Omnitrophota bacterium
GCTTTTGCGTGTGGAACGAATTTCGATCAATAGCCAGGACTTGATGAATCCGTTGGTCAAGGCATACCTGACGGTGACAAAAGTGAAGGTCGTGAAGTAGTATTTTTGAAAAGCGCGTCATGAATGCAAGTCGCCCTGTTGTGAACAGAGAGGGTGAGACCGCGATCGATGAATTCCCCGGACCGCGGAGCAAATTTTTAGCAACCTCGCTCAGCGCGATTCCGGCCTGGGCGATACGATCGAAAAAAAGGAACCACTTTGACGGGGCATCCCTGGGTATCGGTGATCATATTGAACTGGAACGGCGGCGCTTACGTAGAAGAAGCGATCGCTTCCGTCCTCAACCAGAATTATCCCACGATCGAACTGATCGTGGTCGATAACGGCTCCACCGACGGCTCGCCTCAAAGGATCAAGGATCGGTTCGGGAGCCGGTTGTGCTTGATAGAAAACAGGACGAATACGGGGTTTGCCGCGGGGAATAACACCGGCATAAGACGGGCGCGGAGCGACTACATCGCTCTTCTGAATAATGATGCGGTCGCCGACACGTCCTGGATCAAAGAACTCGTGGCTGTCGCTGAAGCCGACCCCCGGATCGGCATGTGTGCCTCGAAAGTGCTCGATTATTTCCAGCGCGATATCATTGATACGGCGGGACACCTGATCTATCGCGACGGTCTGAACCGCGGGCGCGGGAGGCTCGAAAAAGATGACGGCCGGTACGATAAGGTCGAGGAAGTCTTTTTCCCAAGCGGCGCCGCGGCCTTGTACCGCAAGGCCATGCTCGATCGAATAGGGTTGTTTGACGAGGATTTCTTCGCCTACGGGGAAGACGCGGACCTGGGGATCCGCGGCAGGCTGGGGGGGTGGATATGCGTCTATGTTCCGACGGCCGTCGCCTATCATCGCTATTCGACCAGCACTTCCGCGTATTCGCCCATGAAGGCCTTCCTGGTCGAACGCAACCGGATGTGGGTCGCCTTGAAGAACTTTCCTTTATCCGTACTTGCCATCGGCCCTTTTTACACACTGAAAAGATACTTACTGCAAGCGTATGCGGTGTTTTCCCGGAAAGGCGCCGCCGGAAAGTTCGCTTCGAAACATTCGGCGCTGCGTCTCTTAGGGATCTTGTTTAAAGCCCAGGGGTCGGCATTGGGCAAGATCCTTGTAATGCTCAAAAAAAGACGGCAGATCAAAAAGATTGCGCACGCAAGCCCTCAAGAGATCGCTCAATGGTTCCGGGATTTCGAGATCAGCGTCCGAGAACTGTCGCTCAAGGATTGAGCTATGAAGATCCTCCTGGTCCAGCCGCCGCCGAGGCGCATTGAATACGAGAGCATCATCGTGCCCCCCTTGGGATTGGCTTACCTGGCAGCGGTACTCGAAACCCGAGAGCATGACGTCAGGATCCTGGATGCGTTCGCGGAGCGACAATCCTGGACTGATTTTGAGAAGGCCGTTCAGGGTGCCGGCGCTGACCTGATCGGCATCGGAGGCATGACGCCGGTCATCGATAACACCCATCGCGCCGTAAAGATATGCCGCCCTTGCTGCAAGCACCTTGTGATCGGCGGACCGCATGTCACCCTCTCAAAGGACCATCTCTTCGAAGAATTCCCCGAAGTCGATTACGCGGTTTATGGGGAAGGTGAAGAGACCCTCGCCGAACTTGTGGAACATCTGGATCAAAAAAAGGAAGCGCGGGGGATTGCCGGCACGGTCGACAGGCACGCTGTGAATCCTTCCCGTCCCCCGGTCCAGGACCTCGACCGGCTGCCTTTTCCGGCGAGGCACCTTCTTCCGAGCCGCCGCTACAGCTATCTTTTCGCAAAACGAAAAAGGGTCACGACCATGTTCACCTCCCGGGGATGTCCGTATCAATGTATCTTTTGCGATAAAGCGGTTTTCGGCTCAAAGTGCCGGATGAGATCGGCCGAGAACGTTTTGAACGAGATTGGAGAGATCCTCGGCCGGTTCAAAGATATTTCCATCATCTTTTACGACGATCTTTTCACCCTGAACAAAGAGCGGGTCATCCGCATATGCCAAGGCATCCTGGAACGGCGATTCAAGTTTGACTGGAAGTGCGAAGGCCGGGTCGACAGGATCGATCGCGAAATGCTGGGGTGGATGAAGCGTGCCGGCTGTTCCATGATCGCTTACGGCGTGGAAAGCGGCAACCAGGCCGGGCTCGATTATCTCGGGAAGAATACCAAAGTAGAGGATATCCGGAAAGCCTTTCGTCTGACCCGGGAAAGCGGGATCGGAACGATGGCGTATTTTATCCTCGGCATTCCGGTCGAAACATTCCAAGATGAGATCCGGAGCATCGAATTCGCCAAAGAGATCGACCCGGATTACGTGCAGTTCAGCATTCTTTCCCCGTTCCCCGGGACCCCGCTTTATAACGCGGCCGTAAAGGACGGTTCATATAGAGAATTGGGCGTCCAGAGCCCGGCGGACAAGGACCTTAAAAAACCGGCCCTCGTATCCCTGAACTGGAATGAAAAGAGCCTCAATGAGATCATGCACAGGGCGCATCAAAGCTTTTATTTCAGGCCCAGATACATGATCAAAAGACTGGCCTCTCTGAGCAACTTAAAAGATCTTGGCCGTCTTTGGGGGGCCGGCCTGAAAGTGTTGTCCTGGAAAGTCAAGAAAGGGCCTTGAGATGCCTGTGCGTCCTCCTCAGCCGGGAAGTTCCGGAAAAGCGATCTCTCAGCGCGACCAGTATCAAAAGGGCGGGATCGGCCGCTGGTATTGGGACTACCGCGACAAGATCATCCTGGAGAATATCGGCCGGGAGACAGGAGTCATTTTAGATGCCGGCTGCGGCGAAGGCATCACGTTGGAAAAGATCTGTCGGGCTTTTAAGGGCCGCCCCGTCATCGGGATCGACGCGCTTGACGAAAATATAGCCCTGTGCCAAAAGCACGGACTGCCCGCCCAAAAAAGGGACCTTGGCCATCTTGAAATGCCGGAGGGTTCCGTGGGTTGCTGCGTGCTTTCAGAAGTGATCGAGCATCTAAAAGATCCCGGAACGGTCCTTCGCGAAATCCGGCGGGTCCTCAGGCCCGGCGGACGGCTGATCATCGTTTTCCCGAATGATCCTGTTTTTAAATTAGCGCGGCTCATGACCCTGAAGTTCAAAGAAGCGTTCTATGACCCGGGACATCTTCGGCAATGGACCCCGTGGGATATCCGGAAGCAGCTCGCCGATCTCGGATTCAGGGTGGAAATCCTGAGGTCCGTTCCCTTTTTATTCTGGCCCATCAGCCTGCACGGTATCGTCGTGGGCGTCAAAAAAGAGGACGTAGCCCACCGATGAAGATTTTATTTGTGAACGCGATCGACACAGCCTCCGAAGTCGAAACAAGATATTCCAACCTCGGCCTCGGCTATTTGGCCGCTTCTCTGCGGAATGCGTTCGCAAAGAACGCCGTGACCCTCAAAATTGTTGAGGATCATGTGGCCGGACATCTCCGCGATTTTTCACCGGATATCGTCGGGATCACTTCCGTGACGCAGAATTTTGATCTGGCCAGGCGTTACGCAAAGACCGCAAAAGAACATGGGGTCCCCGTGATCGTGGGGGGTGTTCATATCTCGAGCATGCCGCACTCCCTGACCCCCGATATGGATGTCGGCTGTATGGGCGAGGGGGAGCAGACCTTGGTGGAGCTGGTCCGGCTCTTTGCCGATACCGGACGGTTCTCGGGACCGGAGCGGGCGAAGATACACGGCATTGTCTATTTTGACCGTCAGGAGCTCAAGATCACGCCGCCGCGAGCGCCGATTCAGGACCTGGACACGATCGCCATGCCGGCGCGCGACCTGCTGAAGATCGGCCGGCACGCCTATATGTTCACCTCCCGGGGATGTCCCTACGATTGCATCTTTTGCGCCTCGACCCAATTCTGGAACCAGTTAAGATTTTTTTCCGCGGAGTACATTCTCCGGGAGATCGAAGTTCTGGTGAATGAATACCAGGTCAGGACGATCAGCTTTTTCGACGATCTCTTTATCGGGAACCTGCCGCGGTTGCGGCGGATCGTCGAACTCCTGGAGGGCAAGGATCTCCTGAAAAAGATCACGTTCACCTGTTCGGCCCGGGCCAATCTCATTAATGAAGAGGTGGCCGTGCTGCTTCGAAGGATGCGTGTATTTTCTGTCGGGATGGGGTTAGAATCCGGCTCCGACGAGACCCTGAAGTATCTCAAGGGCCATAATATTTCGGTCAAGGATAATGAACGCGCTGTGGCGGTATTAAAGAGGCACAAGATTGCCGCGAACGCCTCATTCGTCATAGGATCTCCGCACGAAACGAAAGAAGAGATCCTGAAAACGTATGCGTTCATTAAAAATAATCCGCTAAGCTTGTTCGATACCTACGTGTTGACGCCCTACCCGGGGACGGCAATCTGGGAATACGCCAAAGCAAAAGGGTTAGTGGCCGATAATATGGATTGGTCGAGACTGAACGTGAACTTCAATGTGAACGCCGAAGCGGCGGTGATTTTATCGGAGGTTTTAAGCCGCCGGGAACTGGTCGTGCTGTATCAACGATTTGAGCGGTTGCGGCTGTTCACCAATCTCAAGAATGTATGGTCCACGCCCCAGCTCAGGGATCTTCCCGGCATGGCCCTCAAGGTCCTTGCGGCGGGTCTCAGAGACTTGATCAAGAAAATGTTCGCGATCCTGTTCCGAGGAAGAAAGAATTCTCATGGAAAAAACGCTGGTAGTCATTCCGGCCTATAACGAGGCGGGCAATATCGCCAGGGTGATCGGCGAGATCAGGAAACAGAACGAGCCTCTGGACATACTCATCATCAACGACGGGTCCTCCGACGCGACTCCGGAGATCGCGTCCGCGTCCGGTGCGGCCGTTATCAGCCTTCCTTTCAATATGGGATACGGAAGCGCGCTTCAAACGGGGTATAAATATGCGTTGCGCGAAGGTTACGATCATGTCGTGCAAATGGACGCGGACGGGCAACATGACCCGCAATATCTCGGTCATTTTCTCCGGGAGATCGTGAAAAAAGACAGCGACGTGCTGATCGGATCACGCTTTTTGAGCGGCCCATGCTACAAGATCTCCTGGGCGAGGAAAGTGGGGATGGGGGTCTTTAGCGGGATATCATCGCTAATCCTGGGGCAAAGGGTGACCGATTCGACTTCCGGATATCAATGCCTCAACAGGGAAGTGCTGGGATTCTTCGTCAACGATATCTATCCCTGCGATTACCCGGATGCGGATGTCCTCATCATGTTGCATCTTGCCGGGTTCAGGATCAAAGAGATCCCCGTGGTGATGCGGGCCAATAACGAGAACAAAACGATGCATAGCGGGATCCGGCCCCTCTACTACGTTTTCAAGATGTTCCTGTCTATTTTCGTCACGTTGCTCAGGAAGAGGCCGTCAACTCGCGGGAGGGGTCCATGTTCATAAGGCAGCAAGTGGTCGCGATCACGATCGCGGTGATCATTTTCATCACCATCATTGAATTGGTCCGGAGGCGGAAACTCAAGGAAGAATACTCCTGGCTCTGGCTTGTGACCGGGGGCGGATTGTTTGTTTTTGCCGTCTGGAGCGATCTGCTGAAAGCGGTCACCCGATTCATCGGCGCCGGTATTTCGACCTCCACCATCTTTTTCTTCGGGATCATTTTTTTGATCGTCCTGAACCTGTACTTTTCGATCGTCATCTCCTCTTTTGCCAATCAGATCAAAAATCTCGGTCAGGAATTAGCGCTTTTAAAAAAGAAGGTCCAAAAGTAGAGACAAGACCCTCCCGAAGATAGGACTACCGATCAAGATCATACCGAAAACAGGAGTTTTTATGAAACAGGTCCGGAAAAATGATGGGGTCGAGCGGAACGGGATGATGGGGTCCCAACGAAGTCTGCTGCGCAGGGTCGTTTCTTTTCTTGCGATCCTTGCGGTTGGTTTTCTTGGCGTTTACTTCCGGACCTATGTGATCCACGGGGGGCCTCTCTTCCAATTCGCCTCCTTGCGCGCGCGTGCGGAGACCGTCGTCAAAAAACGAATGTCCGACCAGGTGGCCAAGAACATGGCGCAGGAAATCGCCCATTTGCCCGGCGAGGAAAAAGAAATGAAATTGGCGCCGCTCGTGGAGAAGGCGGCCCAAGAAAATCCTGCTCAGTTTAACGCGACGGTCCAAAAGGTCATGCAGCTCATCGACGGGCCCCGCTCTTGGTCCTGGCGGTCGAAATATCTGCTCGAAACAGATCCCTATCATTATCTCTATCAGACGAAACAGGTACTCACGACCGGAAAAAGCGGGCCGGAGATAAAGGCCGGGAAGGTCTTGAACCCGATGGGACGCGCTCCCTACGGCAGTTGGGAGCCCTTCCTGCTTCACCCTTACGCCGGCGCGGTTTTTTACAAGGGCCTGCGCCTGTTTTTTCCTGATATCCGGGTGGCGGAAGCCTTGGCTTACTGGCCCCTGCTCATGGTCCTTCTGGTCCCGTTCGCTTACGCACTATTTTCCAGAGCCGTCGGGCTCGATTTTTTTTCTTCTCTTTTTGGAATGCTCACGATTACGCTGGCGCCGGTCTTTATCCTTAGGACCCTGTACGGCTGGTTTGACACGGATGCCTATAGCTACCTTTTTCCTTTCGGGATTTTCGCGTTTATTC
>JAHFHJ010000084.1:0-3010 GCA_023246985.1 Candidatus Omnitrophota bacterium
TCTTGGGATTTCATGAAGGAAGATCTTCAAAAACTTTTTTGGATGCTCGGACTGGCGCTGACCCTTCCCATGGCGCTTCTGAGCGGCCCGTTCGCCGGTTATTTGATCAGTCAGTGGCTGATCCGAAAGTGGCATTGGGTTCCGGCCACCACCTTGGCGCTGATGCTTCTGGGACTCGCCGGCTCCGCGGTCCAGACCGTACGGATTTTGCGGCTTCTCTATAAAGGCAGCAAGAAAAAGAACTTATGAGTATGACTGAACAACAGGGGATCGCCGCCATACAAGCCGTGGCCCAGAATCATGGGCAGGCCGCCGAGGAACTCCCGAACCTGATCGCGCTTTTGGAGCATCTTTTTCCGAAATCCCGCCTTGTTCATTTTCTATTCACTTGGGAAAACCTTGCATTCTCCGCGGCGGTCCTTGCGTTGATCATTTTCACGGCCTTACGCGCGGCACGAAAAAAAAGTTTTATCCCGAAGGGCCTCCAGAATGTCTGGGAGCTCGTCGTGGAAGTCCTCGAAGGATTCGTCACCGGAATTCTCGGCCCCCGAGGCGCGGAACATGTCCCCTATCTTGGAACTCTTTTCGTTTATATTCTTCTTGCTAACTGGCTTGGCATGATTCCTCTGATGAAATCGCCGACCAGCGCTTGGAGCACGACGATCGCCTTGGCGCTTATGACCACCGTTTACATCCAATGGGTCGGCATCAAAGAGCACGGTTTTTTCAATTATGTGAAACATCTCGCGGGAAATCCGATCGGGATCCTGGGTCTTGCGCTCGTCCCCCTCATGCTGATTATTAATCTGAGTATCGAGTTCCTGGCCGTGCCGCTCAGTCTCTCGCTTCGTCTTTTCGCCAACATCTCAAGCGAAGATAAATTGCTTTATAAATTCGCGGAACTCAATGTTCTGTACAAGGGCCTGCCGTTTTTCTTTCAGCTGTTCGCCAATGTTCTTGTGATCATCTTCAGTTTTGTACAGGCTTTTGTTTTTCTTTTGCTCTCGACCGTGTATATTTCATTGATCCTGCCGCACGATCATGAGGAGAGCCATGATGCCGCGCGGGAAAACTCTTTAGGCCCTATTCACGAACCCTCAACGAAGGAGCATTAACATGGATTCACACGTCGCATTAGGTTTCGCATTACCCCTCGGTCTCGCCATTACCGCGTTCGGTTCAGCGCTCGCTCTTGGGAAAGCTGTCGCCTCGGCCATGGACGCCACGGGCCGGCAACCCGAAGCTTCCCAAAAGATCCTGGTCAACATGATGGCCGGCTGCGCGCTCATCGAGGCGCTTACGCTTTATGTTCTGATCTTCGGCTTCGTGTTGATGGGCAAGATCTAAGCAACAACTTTTATGGAATTTTTTCAAGAAAATATCCATCTCTCGGAAGTCTTCGTTCAGCTTCTTGCATTCCTGATCGTGTTCTTGACGCTCAAGAAATTTGCGTGGAAACCGCTTTTGGCGATCATCAAGTCGCGACGCGAGCGTTTTGAAAGCGAATGGAGCGGGATCGAGAAAACCAAGCAGGATGTGGCCGCGCTGCAAAAGGATTATCTCGCGCATCTTCAGAAGATCGACGAGGAAGCGCGCGCCAAGATGCAGGAAGCGATCCGGGAAGGACGCCGCCTCGGCCGCGAAATCCAGGAAAAAGCGCGCCTCGAATCCCAGGCCTCGTTTGAAAAAGCAAAGACGAGTCTGGAGCTTGAGATCCAGAAAGCGCGGCTCGCGATGCGCCTGGAGATCGCCGGGATTTCGATTCAGGTCGCGGAGAAGATTTTGAACGAAAAAATGAACGATGCCGAACAGGAAAAAAAGGCCCTGGAGATCCTCGGGGAGCTTGAGAAAAAACTATGAGTGATGAGATCGCCGCGGACCGTTACACCCGCGCCTTATTTGAGCTTGCGCAAAAGGAAAACTGCCTCGCCGAAATGGAGTCCGTTCTCGCATGGTTGGCCAGGATTCTCGAAGCTCAGCCAAAGATCCTTCTCCTGATGGCCAATCCCACGCTCACGAACCGTGAGAAACGCGACCTGGCCCAGAAGCTTTCTAGCGGCGAACTTTCGGGGCTTCTGGAAAGATTCCTCCGGGTCTTGATCGACAAAAAACGATTCGCGTTGCTGCCGAACATCCAAAAGAGCTTTCATGCCCGTTTCGAAGAGGCGCAGGGCCTCCGGGAAGTCGAGATGGCCTCTGCCGTCCCCTTTTCGGCGGCATTCCAGGAAAAGCTTAAAGGGATCCTGAAAAAGAAACTGCACTCGGCCTCCGGCTCTATCGAGCCTTGGGCTCAGAAAGAGATCCGGCTGATCTCCAGGACCGATCGTGATCTTCTCGGCGGATTCGTCTTGCGTTTCGCCGGTAAAGAAATCGACTGTAGTTTCAGGAACCGTCTTCATGAGATCCAACAAAAACTTTTCAGCTCCGCCCGGGAAGGGATCGCCTAATGCTTAAACCCGAAGAAGTCACGCAAGCCATTCAAAAAGAGATCCGGAAATACGAAACCAAGCTCGAGATACAGTCCGTAGGTTATGTGCTGCAGGTTGGTGACGGTATCGCGCGCGTTTACGGCCTTGAGGAGGCCATGGCCGGCGAACTCGTTACTTTTCATGACGGGACGACGGGCCTGGTGCTCAACCTTGAACCGCATCATGTCGGCATCGTCATTCTCGGCGAAGACCGCGACATCAAGGAGGGCGACCAGGTCAAGCGCACCGGCAAAATCGCCCAGATCCCGGTCGGCGATGCCTTAAAAGGTCGCGTCATCAACCCGCTCGGCGAACCGCTCGACGGCAAAGGCCCGATCGTCACAAAAAAAACGCGCCCGATTGAATCGCTGCCCCCCTCGGTCGTCCAACGCCAGCCCGTCAAAGAACCGCTTCAGACCGGCATCAAATCCATTGACGCAATGATTCCGATCGGCCGCGGCCAACGCGAACTCATCATCGGCGACCGGCAGACCGGAAAAACCGCGATCCTGATCGACGCGATCCTCAATCAGAAAGACACG
>JAHFHJ010000084.1:3110-6610 GCA_023246985.1 Candidatus Omnitrophota bacterium
CCTTTCGGATGCGTTGAAAGAAACCCTGAAGCAAGCGATCACGAAATTCAAAAGCGGCCTTGAGAAGTGAGCCCTAAGCCATGAGAATAAACATCCGTCTTTCCTCAAGCTTCAAGGCTTTATAAAACATGAGCGGCCAATTACGGACATTAAAAAACAGGCTCCGCGGGGTTGAAAGCACCCAAAAGATCACTAAGGCCATGGAGATGGTGGCGGCGTCTAAGCTCAAACGCTATCAAAAACTGCGCGAGCAAACGACCCCGTATGTCCAATCCCTCGAGGGAGTTTTGAACCGGTTGCTTCACGCCGATATCCCGCCTCAGCATCCTTTGCTCGAGACACGCGAAGAAAAAGAGACCGCCTTGCTGGTGATCACCTCCGATACCGGACTTTGCGGCTCGTACAATCAAAATCTGATCGAGGAAGCCAGACGATTCCTGCGCGGCAGGTCCCAAGCGCCCGTTTTGATCGGGATCGGCAAGAACGGCGTGAATGCGCTGTCGCGCGAAAAATACGCTTGGCATCGGACTTTCACGGATGCCAAAACTTCCCAGCTGGAAACGGTGATCACGGAAACGGGATTGCTCGTTGAAACGCTTTTTTCGGAAAAGAAAGTCGATGCGGTCTATGCCGTTTACCCGCATTTCACGGGCAAATTCATTTATCGCGCCGCTACGGAAAAGATCCTGCCCTTCCAGTTGGAAACCCAAGAGTACTATCCCGGAGAAACCTCCGGTTCCTATATCCTCGAACCCGGCCGCGAGGCTTTGTTCGCGCGGCTTATCCCGCTCGTCTTCGCGGCCAAAGTCCGCATGATTTTCATGGAATCACTGATCGCCGAACACATGGCTCGTATGAACGCCATGTATCAGGCCAGCGAGAACGCGAAAGAATTGATCGAGATGCTGGTGCTTTTAAGGAATAAGATCCGTCAGGCAGCCATCACCAAAGAACTTATTGAGATCGTTTCGGGCTCACAAGCCCTTAAAAACTAGTACGGCGTTTTGCGTACGAAGTACGGAGCATTCAGGCGCCTTACTCTGTACCCCGTACTCCTTACGAGGTGAAAAATGGATTTCGGAAAAATCATTCAAGTCATGGGCCCCAGCGTGGACGTCGAATTCGAGGCTGAACATCTGCCCGCGATTTTGAACGCTCTGGAAGCGACGCTGGGCGGTAAGACCCTGGTCCTGGAAGTCGCGCAGCATATTGGGGACAATATCGTTCGCTCGATCGCGCTCGCCTCGACTGACGGCCTCGTACGCGGCATGAAGGTCAAAGATACGGGCGGTCCGATCTCGGTCCCCGTGGGCGAACAAACCCTCGGCCGTGTTTTCAATCTTCTCGGAGAAACGATCGATGAGGCCGGAGGTTTAAAAGATCCGGCAAAGCGCGCCAGCATCCACCGCGCGCCTCCCTCTTTTGAAGAACTTCTCCCGGTCACCTCGGTCCTTGAAACCGGCATCAAGGTCATCGATCTTCTGGTGCCTTATCCGAAGGGCGGCAAGGTCGGACTGTTCGGCGGCGCGGGCGTCGGCAAAACCGTGGTCGTGATGGAACTGATTCATTCGATCGCCACCGAACATGGCGGTGTTTCGGTTTTCTGCGGCGTTGGAGAACGCACGCGCGAAGGAAATGATTTATGGCTTGAGCTCAAGCACTCCGGCGTCATTAAGAAAACGGCGATGGTCTTCGGTCAGATGAACGAACCTCCGGGCGCGCGTCTCCGCGTCGCTTTGTCAGGGCTCACCATGGCGGAATATTTTCGCGATGAAGCGCATCAAGATGTGCTGCTTTTCGTGGATAACATTTTCCGTTTCACGCAGGCGGGTTCGGAGGTCTCTACGCTTTTAGGACGCATGCCGTCCGCGGTCGGCTATCAACCGAATCTCGCGACCGAAATGGCCGCGCTCCAGGAACGCATCGCATCCACACACTCAGGCTCCATCACCTCGGTCCAGGCCATTTATGTTCCGGCCGACGATCTCACCGATCCCGCGCCCGCTACCGCATTCTCACATCTGGACGGCGTGACGGTGCTCTCGCGTCAGATCATGGAACTCGGCATTTATCCGGCCGTGGATCCCCTGGCCTCAACCTCGCGCATGCTGGACCCGCGTGTTGTCGGACAAGAGCACTATGATATCGCCCGCGAAGTCCAGCGCATCCTCCAACGCTATAAGGACTTGAAGGACATCATCGCGATCCTGGGCGTTAATGAACTTTCCCAGGATGACAAAGAACTTGTGATGCGCGCGCGCAAAATCGAACGGTTTTTCTCGCAGCCCTTCTTTGTCGCTGAAGAATTCACCGGGCGGAAGGGCCGCTATGTCCCCTTGAAAGACACGATCGCCAGCTTCAAGAAGATCCTCGCCGGAGAGCTTGATCCTGTCCCGGAGCAGTGCTTCTATATGGCAGGCGGCATTGAAGATGTTCTGGAAGCTTACGAGAAGGTAAAAATGAATGTTTAAACAAACCGAATTAGCAATTCCGGATTTCGAAGCATTCAAACATTTAGATTTGTCTCGGATTTCTGAATTCGGAATTCGGAATTAAGGGACTACAATGGCTGCCAGCTATTCACTGAAGATCATCACCCCGCAAGGAATCGTCTACGAAGGAATGGTGATCCACGCCTTTCTTCCTACGGAGAACGGTTTTGCCGGCGTGCTGGCCCATCACGCGCCGTACTTGGTTTCTTCCAAAGGCGGGAAACTGGTCGTGAAGGAAAGTGTCGGACTCGAGAAGAATTTTCAGATAGGACCTGGGTTTTTTGAAGTGAATCACGACCAAGCCGTATTTTTAACACAAGCCTGCCAAGCCAAAAGCTAAGCATCGAATTTTAAGTCCTAAAACCCGAGCAAAAAGAAAAATTTCAATGACCGAGGTCCGAAGCAGTCCTTATCGGATTTTGGAATTTGTCTTAAAAGAAAATTCCCATCATCAGAAGGGCTGATCCGACCGCCGCAGTACTCAGCATCACCACGCGAAGCGCGAGCGGCTCCCGAATAAGCGCCCTCAGGATTTCACGGGACTTCTTATAAAAAAAAATGAGCGGCGTAATCTTGGCCAGCGCGAGACTCACCACCAGTGTCACCACGAAATTCTCCAAGGTCATAGCCTTCAGGAATTCTAACCAGGTCCATAAAACCAACAGGAGCACCCATGCCCCGGCGATCAGGATCCAACGCGGCCGTTCTTCCTGCTCCCCATAAAGCTTCCCAACAAGCTGCTTCCACGGCTCCGGGAAAAATGCTATCCCCGCACCGCCCAGAGCCATCCATGCGCCAAGAATAACACTCAATATTTTAAAGTAGGTCATAGTCCCCTAGTCCTGAAGAACCTAGGACAATGTGTTTATTTGTCTTTCGAGAGCCAGAAAAGCTTTTTCAAGACTTTGAAACTTGATTTGAATATTCGCGTGCATTTCCTTCTCTTTCTGCAAAACTTCTCCGAGAGCGACCCGAGAAGTCTCCTGTTCGCTTAATCGCAACTCCATC
>JAHFHJ010000013.1 GCA_023246985.1 Candidatus Omnitrophota bacterium
GGCGGCAACCAGACCGCCCTGCAGACAAGAGAGGAGCGAATTCGCGCCTAAACGGTTGGCGCCATGATATTGATAATCGCACTCGCCGGCCGCAAGAATGCCCGGGATATTGGTCTGATGATCGGAATCAATATAAAGCCCTCCCATCGAATAATGCACGGACGGAAAAACACGCATCGGGACTTTGCTCGGGTCTTCGTTCATGAATTTTTCATAGATTTCGAGAATGCCGCCCAGTTTCTCCTGCAAGGTCTTACGATCCACGTGAGAGATATCCAGATACACGAAGTCTTTGCCGTCCACGCCCAGTTTGAGCTCACGGACTACTTTAAAGATCGCGCGGGACGCGATGTCACGCGGCACCAGGTTCTTGTATTTGGGATACCATTCCTCCAGAAAATACCAACGCTTTCCGTCCTTATAAGTCCAGACCCTCCCGCCCTCCCCGCGAACCGCTTCCGAGATCAAACGATTTTTATCCTCTCCCGAGATAGCCGTCGGATGAACCTGAATGAACTCTCCGTTGGCATACCACGCGCCTTGCCGGTACAAAGACGCCGCCGCGGCGCCCGTGGAGATCATGGACATGGTCGAACGGCCGTAGATCATTCCGCATCCGCCGGTGGCCATGACCACGGCATCGCCCCGAAACGAGCGGATCTCAAAAGTGGTCAGATCACAAGCGACGATCCCGCGGGAAATCCCGCGATCATCGATCACCGCCGATAAAAATTCCCATCCTTCGAAGCGGTGGACCCATCCTTCCACTTCATACCGGCGAACCTGTTCATCCAGCGCGTAAAGCATCTGCTGTCCGGTGGTGGACCCGGCAAACGCCGTCCGATGAAACTGCGTACCGCCAAATTGCCTGAAATCGATCATCCCTTCCGGCGTTCGGTTGAATTGAACGCCCATCCGATCCAGCATATAAACAAAACCGGGGGCATTTTTACACATTTCAAGAACCATGGGCTGGTTGGCTAGAAAATCACCGCCCAAAATGGTCTCTTCAAAATGAATTTGGGGGGAGTCTCCTTCGTCTTGGGTATTGACCGACGCGTTGATGCCGCCTTGAGCGCAAACGGAATGCGACCGTTTGCAGGGGACCAGCGAGATCAGATCCACATGAAGGCCGGCTTCCGCGAGCTTGAGGGCGGCCATGAGACCCGCGAGACCGCCGCCGACGACAAGAATTTTATGGGGGGACATTTTATTTCACCAAACGGATCAAGGCGTTCACGCCGATCATATAAAGCGCCAGACCGAGCAACGCGCAGGTCCCCCCGGAGATCCGACGGCTCAAAGCGCTCGTCGTAACGCCCCAGCTGATCAGAAAACCCCAGAGGCCGTTCGCGAAATGAAACATGACGGCCGTAAGCCCCAGAATATAAAACCAAAAATTCACGGGATCTTGCATCAGGGCCGCCATCCGCGCGAAGCTGACCTCCGCGCCATAAAGAATGTTCGCGATCCTTGTTTGCCACACATGATAAATCACGTAAGCAAAGGTCCCGAGTCCCGTCCAGCGCTGCAGGGAATAAAGCCAGTTTTCGGGGTACGGATACCACGCGAGATTGTTTTTGCCCGTAACGGTCACATAAATACCGTAGCCGGCATGGTAAAGGATGGGGAGGCCGATGAAGGTGATTTCCATGAAAGCGACAAAAGGAAGACCCTGAAGAAAAGCGATTTGACGGTTATAAGCCGCCGGTCCGCGCAGAATATAGAAGTTGGAGAACATGTGCTCCAGGAGAAAAAACCCTATCGGGAAGACTCCGGACAAAGAGTGCAGCCTCCTGAGGAAAAAATGCGGGGATATTCCTTCTTGATTTAGCGCGGCCATTTTCTCATTTCGCAAGTCGCCTTTTCCGGTGATTCCAATGCTGCGGCAAAATCACCCGATGCCAGACCCGGTCTGGAATCGGGTGCCCCGACACTTGTTTGCCGCCGCTGCTTTTTTTGCCAAAGCCTTTTGGACGAGCGCGGGGATCTCACGCGTCGTTTCGGCCACAAAAACTCCCGCGTCGCGCCAAGCCTTCATTTTTGAGTCCGCCGTCCCCTGTCCTCCGGAGATGATCGCGCCCGCGTGCCCCATGCGTTTGCCCGCCGGCGCGGTACGTCCCGAGATAAAACCGATCACGGGTTTTGTCATTTTTTTAATATACGAGGCCGCTTCCTCTTCAGCCGCGCCCCCGATCTCACCCAGCAGGATCACGGCTTCCGTTTGGGGGTCCTTTTCAAAAAGAGGGAGTATCTCGATAAATTGGGTTCCAAGAATCGGATCGCCTCCCAACCCAACGCAGGTCGACTGCCCCAGCCCCACTTGGGTCAATTCATTCACGATCTCGTAAGTCAGTGTTCCGCTACGGGACGCCAGCCCGATAGAACCCTTCAGGAAAATATGCCCGGGGAGGATCCCCAACTTTGTTTCCCCCACTGTGACCATCCCCGGCCCGTTAGGCCCGATCAACCGCACTCCCTTAGTCTGAGCAACGTGCGCGGCAAAAATCATATCCTGAGTGGGGATGCCTTCCGTAATAGCCACAATAAGTTGAAGGCCGGCTTCCACCGCTTCGCAAATAGCGTCTTTCGCAAAACGGGCCGGCACAAGCAGAACACTCGCCGCGGCCCGCGTCGCGGCAACGGCTTCACGAACATGATTGAACACGGGAACGCCGCACACGGTTTCGCCTTTTTTACCGGGCGTGACCCCGCCCACGATCTTTGTTCCGTAGGCGATCATTTGCTCCGCGTGGAACGTCCCTTCACGGCCCGTGATCCCCTGAACGATCACCCGTGTTTCACGATTCGCCAGGATCCCCATTTATTTTCCCTTCCCGATCCATGCCACGATCTTGCGCGCTCCCTCTTGCATGGACTGTACCGGAATAAGGTTTGTCTGGGCGATCAGCGCGCGACCTTCTTCGGTCCGCGTACCCGCCAGGCGAATCACCATCGGAACCTTGATATTCACTATCCGCGAGGCTTCGATGATCCCGCGGGCGACTTCGTCACAGCGGGTGATCCCGCCGAAAACATTGATGAAGATCCCTTTGACTTTGGGATCCATCAGAATCACTTCCAGGGAGTTGCGGACAAATTCGGCTTTAGCGCCTCCGCCGACGTCAAGAAAATTGGCCGGCCGGCCGCCCGCGCGGCTCACTTCATCCATCGTGCCCATCACAAGGCCGGCCCCATTGCCGATAATGCCGATGTCCCCGTCAAGTCTTACATAGGCGATTTTGCGCCGATGGGCTTCCCGTTCGATCTCGTCCGTTTCGCTCTCCTCACTCAAAACCGCCATCTGCGGCTGACGGAAGAGCGCGTTGTCATCAATATTGATCTTCGCGTCGAGCACTTTATAGGCCTGCGAAGGGATCCAAGCGAGCGGATTGATCTCCGCCAGCTCGGCATCCATCTCCTTATAAATTTTTTCGAGCGTCAGAATGATCTTCTTCAAAGAATCGGCGCCCGGGACTTCCCGCTGTTGAAGAAAGCTGTCGATTTCCGGTTCGGAAAGAAAACGAGCGGGATCCAGATAAAGTTTCCTGATCGCCTCAGGTTTCGTAACGGCCAGTTCCTCGATCTCGACGCCGCCCTCCGCGCTGAGAAGCAATACGTTCCGCTTGCGCTGACGGTCCACGGCAATCCCCAGATAAAGCTCCTGCTCCGCTTCGCACTGTTCTTCAACCAAAACTTTTTGGACCATGAGTCCCTTTAAAGGCTTTCCAAGCAGCCGCCGGGCGGCCTCACGGGCCTCTTCGGGGGTATTGGCAAGTTGAATTCCGCCCGCTTTACCGCGCCCGCCGACATGCACTTGGGCCTTGACCACGACGGGCCCGCCGATTTTCCGGGCGATCGCGAACGCTTTTTCGGGAGAATCCGCCACCTGCCCCGACAAGACCGGGAGACCCTGACGCGCAAGAATCTCTTTTGCCTGGTATTCGTGTATTTTCACTTTTTTTCCTTTTCAGCAAGGTAACGATCCGCTTCCTCAAAACCTCTTTGAAGCGCTTTCAAATTGATCTCTTGAAAATTTTGGCGGACACTGGAGAGCAAAGTGGTCTTCACGGTCTCACGGCTCACAACATGACTGATGCCGACCAGAGCCCCCAAAGCCACCATATTGGCCACCAGGACATTTTGAAATTTCTCGATGGCGATCTGGGTAAATGGAACGGCGAGAAAATTTTTGAGGCCGGGGGGCGGCTCTTTGACAAAAACCGAATCGTAAATAGTGCTGCCGTCCTGCCTGAGATTGGGGAGCTGTTTTTGAAGCGCCTCCTGGGTCAACGCCAGGAGAAGGTCGATCTTCATGATCTTGGGATAATCGATCTCGCCCCGGCTGATCACCACCTCGCACCGGCTCGCGCCTCCGCGCGATTCAGGCCCGTAAGACTGCGTCTGCGTAGCGTTTTTTCCCTCCCGCAGGGCCGCTTTCGCCAAAACAATACCCGCCAGGAGGATCCCCTGTCCGCCGCTGCCCGAAATACAAATTTCGAGGCGGTCTTTAGGAAACTCGGGATTTTTCTTGAGTGAATCTTTGGATAAGTTTTCCATATTCTTCCGTATATTCCGGAGCTTGGCGCCGGAAAAGCTCCCCGATAATGTGTTTGCCTTTTAATTGTTCCGGGGTCATATTGCCCGCTTGCTGCACGCTCACCGCGTTTTCTTTCTGCCATTTCAACATATCCGCGGGAGCGGACATCTTGTTCATCCGGCCATAATACACGGGGCATCCCGCGATCACTTCGACAAGAGAAAAGCCTTTGTTCTGGATGGCCGCGACGATCAGATCGGGAATTTGAAGCGCATGAAAGGTCGTCGACCGGGCCACATAGGTTGCTCCGGCCGCTTCGGCGAGGCGACCCATATCGAATGCCCGTTCAAGGTTGCCGTAGGGCGCCGTCGCGGCAATGGCGCCTGCCGGCGTGAGCGGCGAATACTGCCCGCTTGTCATCCCGTAGGTACTGTTATTAAAAACGACCACGGTCAGATCCATATTGCGCCGGGCGGCATGGATAAAATGATTGCCTCCGATCGCGGCGAGATCGCCGTCGCCCGTGATCACGATGACGGTCAGATCCGGCCGGGCCAATTTGACTCCCGTCGCAAAAGGAATCGCGCGGCCATGCGCGGTGTGGAGCGTATTAAAATCCACATACCCGGCGGAACGGGAAGAACACCCGATCCCTGAAACCACGACCACTTTGTTCGGATCGAGTTGAAGTTTATCCACGCCGCGCAAAACGCCCCCGAGCACGATGCCGTTCCCGCATCCGGGGCACCAAATATGCGGCAATCGATTCGATCTTAAATATTTCTGAATATCCGCCACGGCCATCGCTAACGTCCCCCTTCGTAAACGGTTTCGATCCCGCTCACAATTTCTTGGGGAGTGATGAAACAGCCGTTGGCAATGGCGACGGATTCGACGCGAATGCGGTCCGGCGCCGACCGTCTCACTTCATGGACCAGCATGCCAAGATTCATTTCGCAGACAAGAACGGTTTTTACGTTTGGGGGAAGATTTTGGAATACTTCATCGGGAAAAGGCCAGACCGTGCCCGTTTTGATCCAACCCACTTTCAATCCTTTTTGCCGGGCCTCCCGGGCCGCCTCTTTCATGGAACGAACCGTCGATCCGCAGGAAAAAAGAACCACGCGGGCGTCTTCAAGGTCTCGGGACTCCACAAAAGTAATTTCTTTCCGGCTGCTTTCCACCTTTTGCATCAACCGCTTCAAAAGAGTTTCCGTCACCTGAGGACTGCCGGAAGGAAAGCCGGTTTCGTCATGGATCAGACTCGTGACGTTAAAACGGTAGCCTTCCCCGAAATTGGCCAAGCGCGGAACAAGTTCTCCTTCCTTGATCGCGTAAGGTTTGTATTTTTCAGGGGGTTGATCGGGCTTCAGCCGGTCCACGATCTTAATCGTTTCGGGGATTTGGATCTTCTCGCGCATGTGCGCGATAATTTCATCGGGCAAAAGAATGACGGGATTTCGGAGGGCTTCGGCAATATTAAAAGCGGCAACGGTCAATTCGTACATTTCCGTCACGGAAGAAGGCGACAAAACGACGATGGGATGATCCCCATGCGTGCCCCAGCGCGCCTGCATGATATCCCCTTGCGCCGGCGCCGTGGGAAGTCCGGTGCTGGGACCGCCCCGCTGCACGTTCACGATCACGCAGGGGATCTCGCACAAACAACCCAGCCCGATCAGTTCCTGCATCAGTGAAAAACCAGGCCCGGAAGTGGCGGTCATGGATTTTCGGCCCGCCAGCGACGCCCCAAGGATCGCTCCGATGCTGGCGATCTCATCTTCCATTTGAATAAACGTCCCGCCTACTTTAGGAAGACGTTCGGCTAAAGCTTCCGCGATTTCCGTGGAGGGAGTAATGGGATATCCGGCGAAAAAGCGCATGCCGACATCCAGGGCGGCTTGGGCGCAGGCCTCATTCCCTTGCATGAGCATTGCTTGAGCGGAAACGGGCGGTATCACGTGACTCACGAGCCTGCCTCCTTCGGCTGTTCCGCGCCGGAACCCAAGGGCTCCACTTTGATACAGAAATCCGGGCACCGGATCACGCAGAGCATGCACCCGATACATTGATTGGGATCTTGCGCCTGAGATAACCCGAAAGTGTCCGCCTTAAACACCGCTTTGGGACAAAAAGCGATGCAAATCCCGCACTTTTTACACCATTCAGAACGGACGGTAACTTTGTAAGTTTTTTTCTGTTGATTGAGAGGCGGTTGTTCTTCCATTTTGAATTGAATCAATTTCTCCTTATATAAGTCCTGACGAAGGGATGCTCCATTCAGTTGAAGCTCCATAGAAAAAAAGGGGCCCGCCCCTTCCCCTCGATCCTGCGACGGTACTAACCCCACAACAGAGGAAGAACCCCTTTCCAAGAGTAATGTAGCAAAGAAGCGCGGCAAAGCCAAGGTAAAGATCGGCGAAAAACGTATGGCCGTTATGGAACGGATCGCAGGCAGTGACCGCGGGGGTTTTCATAACTTCAGTTTATCCACAATGGATCAGGCGCGATCTTTTTTTTTCGATTTTTTTGCGGGTTTTTGTTTTTTCCTTTTGGAGGGAGCGCGCGTTCCCGAAGTCGCCGGCTTGCCTGCCCCGCCGCTTTGAAGGAGGCGGCCTCCCCCATGCGAAGCGGGCGTGATCTGTTTGGGCGGATGCGGCATCTTGGCGCGTTCGGTTGGATCTTGGGGAACATGGCCGGCCTTGCGAATCGCGAAACATTCCGGGCAATAGACCGGACGGTTTTCGCTGGGTCTGAAGGGAACCTTGCAATGCTTGACGCAATCCGCGCATACTGCTTCGTACAGGATCTTTTCCCGAGAACCGTGTTCCGGCTGGGAACCGGGACCGGGATGATAGGGCTGATGCGCGGGACGCGGAATGTTTCCCAGAAGATGTCGTATCTCCGACGGGAAGGACGAGACCCGGCCGGTCAGAAGATCGGTTTTTTTCTCCAGAGACTCGATCCGCTCAACGAACTTCGTCATGACGGTCACAAGATCCGGTAGCTCCGTCCTCCCCGCTGAAGCCGCTCTCACCCGTTGGGATTGAGCGGATGTTTTTGTTTTCGCGCGTTTTTTCATACCCCTCCTTTTCATTGAGTCATTGTATCCCCGCCCCTTTTATGCAGGATCGTTTGACGGAGCTTTAATGAATGCGGCAATCCTTTCGATGGCTTGGCGGCCTTCAGGAATGTCGCGGGCAAAGATCTGCCAGCAGTGGAACATGCCTTCCAGGACTTCGAGATGAATCTTCACTCCCTGCTGTCCGGCTTTATCCGCGAAGGCGCGGACGTCATCCAGCAAAAGCTCGTGGCTTCCCACCTGGATCAAAAGAGGCGGCAACCCGTGAAGGTCCGCGAAAAGCGGAGAAGCGATCGGCTGTTCCGGGTCCTGCCCTGCCATATAAACTTCCGTGATCATTTTCAGACGCTCGGCCGTGATCCAATCTTTTTCTTTATGGGTGAGGACCGACTTGCCGCGCCATAATAAATCGACCGCCGGAGACATACAAACCCCGGCCACGGGTAAAGGCAGGCCTTGATCCCTTGCGCCAATAAGTGTTGTCAGAACCAGCGTGCCCCCTCCCGAGATCCCTGCGGGAATGATCTTGTCCGCCGCGAAACCGTTTTTCAGGAGCCACTCATAAGCCGCAAAACTGTCGTTAATATTCGCCGGAAACGGATGTTCCGGAGCAAGACGGTAGTCCACGCTCAGAAGCCGCGCGCCCGAAGCGCGTGCCAGAGCCGCGCACAACCCGATGTGATCGCGGGTGGAACCGAGCGTGAACCCGCCTCCGTGAAAAAAAAGGATCACCCGATCCGAACTGACCCCGGGAATATTCACCCAAAAAGCCGGAACCCCGTTGATCGCGACGCTTTGCAATGCGGCATCCCCGGCGGACTGGAACCTCAGATAGAATTCTGAAAAATCAGAGCGAAGCTGCTCCATGGAGGCCGTCTTGTGAGGAACATTTTCTTTCAGGATCTTCAAGATCCTGCGCGCCGCGCGAGAATCCATGCCTTAACCTCTTCGGAAAAATGCCGGCGCCCGCCGGCTTTGTCAAATAGCCGCGCGACCCGCGGTACGCGAGCTGCCGCGACCGTCAGGCGGTTTTGATAATGTCGGATTCCAGCCAGCTGTATTTTTCATCCAAGATCTTTCGAGCGACGGACTTTTTCAGTGCGTCCTGGTTGCAAACTGTTTCGCGGAATTTCTGCCTGATACGGGCCTTCGCCATCCGGCAGAACAAATCAGCGAGCGCCGCGGATTCTTCGGCCGACACCCCCTTTTTGATCTGTCCGACCGCATAGGAACACACGACGGAAATCGCGAACAGGTCCGCGCTGATATCCACGAACCGGGAGACCAGGCTTTCTTTTTTGGCGAGGGCTTGCTGATAAAGCATCATGAAGTGGAACATGCCGCGCGCGAGCCGCTGCGTCGTTCTTTTCGCGTAGAGCAGATGTTTTTTGAGCGGCGCGGACACGCCGGAATCCCGGCCGATCCCGAAAACGGGAAGCCACAGGAAAGGGTACCAGCCCGCGTAAGAAAAAGTCATCCCCATCAGAGTCTTCAGCTTAAGCCCAAGGCCGGATTTCGAACTGAAGAGCGGTTTCATTTTGCTCAAGTGCGTGTCCAGCGCCTCGCGGGTGATGAAAAGACTCATGATCTCGCTGGTTCCTTCGATGATCGTGTTGATTCTTACGTCCCTCAGAATCCGTTCGATCGGATACGCGTCGTCCTTCTCTCCCCGTCCGCGCAAGGACCCGGCAGTTTCATAGCCCCGTCCGCCCCGGATCTGGAGCGCCTCATTGACGACATACCAGCCGGTTTCGGTGCAAAATTTCTTCGCCATGGCGGCCTCAAGCCGTATGTCCGAATGTGGGTGATCGGCCATGTGCGTCACATACCACGTCATCGCTTCCATGGCCAAAACCGACGCGGCCATCGATGCGAGCTTATCGGCGATCGCCTCATGCTCCCCGATGGGCATTCCCCACTGATTCCGCTTTTTCGCCCAAAGTCGTGAAGCCCATAAAACGTATTTGCTGACTCCCGTGATGCCCGCCGGCATGGTCAGACGGCCCGTGTTGAGCGTCGTAAGGGCAAGTTTCAATCCCTCGCCTTCACGCAAGACGATGTTCTCCCTGGGGACTTTCACGTTCGTGAATTTCAATAACCCGATCTGGGTCCCTTTAATCCCCATAAACTCACAACGGTGCTTGACTTCAAAACCCGGCGTTTTGGTTTCAACGATGAATGCCGTGATCTGTTTTCTTTCTTTTCCGTTCACGATCTTCGGAGGCGTCAGCGCCATCACAATGATCACGTCGGCGATCACGCCGTTGGTGCACCAAAGCTTTTCGCCGTTGAGCAGATAATATTTCCCGTCTTCGACCGGCGCGGCGGTCGTGGACATGTGGCTGGGATCGCTGCCGGCGTCGGGTTCCGTGAGCGCAAAACCGGAAATGGCCCCTTTTCGGAAACGCGGGAGATATTTTCTTTTTTGCTCTTCGGTTCCGAAATCCAATAAAGGCTGCGGCACCCCGATGCTCTGGTGGGCGGACAGAAGAACGGTGGTCGACCCGCAATAGCTGGCCACAAGATGAAGGATCCTCCCGTAATTAACTTTGCTCATGCCGAGGCCGTCATATTCCGCGGGAATCTTGACGGCAAAGGCGCCTATTTCAAAAAGTTCCTTGATCACAAGGTCCGGAATTCGGCCGGTCAGGTCGACTTCATTGGGATCGAGTTTTTCCCGCAGTAATTTTTCCATCTTGGCCAGGTACGCGTCCCCTTTCGCCTTATCTTCCGGACTCTGCTCCGGGAAGGGATGGACCAAATTCCACCGGAACCGTCCGTCAAAGAGTCCCCGGAGAAAGCTTGAATGTTTCCATTCCTGTTGCCGGGAATCTTCGGCGACCTCTAACGCGGCTCTCTCGGCCGCCCCCACTTTTTTACCGAACATATCCATAAGGGTTTCTCCTTTTCAGACGGAATTTTTTACGCCTTTCCATGAAAGGTCTGACGGCTCTTTGCGAGTTTCAAGAGATACGCGCTCGGAGAAAATCTCTCTTGATTGACGCGCTTCGCGAAACGTTCCAGATCGCCGGCGATATTCTCGAGGCCGATGCTATCCGCGTAATGGAGCAAGCCCGCGCGAAACGGCGGGAACCCCGTCCCCATGATCATGCCGATGTCCACCGCGCCCGGTTCCGGAACAACGCCTTCTTCAAGACAGCGCGCGGCTTCATTGACCATGACATAAATCATCCGTTTAAGAGCGGTTTCCGCGGACGGGACCCCGGCTTGGCCTCCCGGCCACCTCACCGCCGGGTTGGGGATCTTTTTCTTCCCTTGATAAAGATAAAACCCTCGCCCCGCTTTTTTGCCGACAAGACCGTCTTCTTTGACCTTTTGAAGCAGCGAGGCCGCTTTCATTCGCGCGCCGTAGCCTTCTTCCAGGATATGGGCCACTTTATAAGCGATATCGATCCCGATGTAATCGACCAGTTCCATGGGTCCCATCGGCATTCCAAAATCCGTCGCGGCTTTATCGATCGCGTCCGCCGTCATGCCGTCTTCCATCAGGTACGCGGCTTCATTCAGGTAAGGCATGAGGAGCCGGTTCACGAGGAATCCCGGAACGTCTTTGACGACGATCACGATCTTGCCGAGACCCCGCGCGAACTGGACCGCGCGCTCCATCACTTCTTCGCTCGTTTGCTCCGCCTTGACGACCTCGACCAGCGGCATGCGGTTCACGGGATTGAAGAAATGAAGCCCGACCACGCGCTCGGGATGTTTTGTAACCGAAGCCATTTTTGTGACCGAAAGGGACGACGTGTTGGAGGCAAGAATCGTACTCGCGGGAGTGATCCCGTCCAATTCCGCAAACACCTTTTGTTTGATCTTAAGGTCTTCCACCACGGCTTCAATAATGATCCCCGATCGGCGCATTCCCTGGTTCGTCAGGCCGACGGAGATAAGCCCCATTTTATAATCCCGTTCGTTGTCCTTGAGTTTTCTTCTTTGGATGGATTCATCGTAGAGCCTGCGGGCCTCTTTCAGGGTTCCGCCCAACGCGTCAGGATGGATGTCCTTGACCCGAACCTGCATTTTCCGGTCGCTGATCAGATGAGCGATCCCGCCGCCCATGACGCCCGCCCCGATCACGCCGCATTGCTGAATAAGTCCGGCTTTCAAGCGCAGCGACGTCCAGGCCATTTTTTTATACTGTTCGTTCATGAAAAAGAGCCGGATCAGGTTCTTTGAGATTTTTGTGACCGCGAGATCGGCAAACGCTTCGCTTTCAAGACGGAACCCGCGGGCCGGGTCGCCTCCGAAAGTTTTTTGAATAAGCTTGAGGATTTGAAGCGGCGCCGGGTAAAAACCGCGGCTTTGTTTCATCACGTCTTTTTTCGCGGTCCGGAAAACCAGGGCTCTGCCGATCGGAGTGCTTTCAAGGAACCAGGAGCGCGGCGGTTTCTTGGACGATTTCGCCGTACCGGCTTCCTGGGCGCGCATAAAAGCAAGCGCGTCTTCGCGCAAAGTTTTCTCCGGAAAAAGGCGGTCCACCACCCCGAGCCGCAGGGCGTCTTTACCGGAGAGGATCTTTCCCGAGAGCATCAACGGAAGCGCCTTCACAAGTCCGATGCGCCTCGGCAGCCGCTGGGTGCCTCCGAACCCCGGCAGGACCCCGAGCTGGACTTCCGGAAGGCCGATCTTGATTTTGTCGGAAAAGGACGCGACGCGGAAACGGCACGCCAAGGCAAGTTCCATCCCCCCGCCAAGACACGCCCCGTTGATCACGGCGACCGTCGGGACCTTCAGGTCTTCAAGCGCCTTCAGGATTCTTTTACCTCCTTCGGCTTTACTCAAGGCATCTTCTTTCGCGGTGATCCCCTCGATCTCGCGGATATCCGCGCCCGCGATAAAGATTCTGTCTTTGGCGCTGGCCACCAGGACCCCCCGGAGTCCGTCCGTTTTCCGAACGGCGGACAGGATCTCTTCCAACTCTTTCATCGCTCCGGAATCCAGGATATTGACATCGCGGTCCGGCGCGTTGAACTCGATCGTCGCGATTCCGTCTTCTATTTTCAAATGTACTTGGGTCATTCTATGACCTCTCCAGAATGATCGCGCCCCCTTGTCCCCCTCCGACGCACAGCGAGACAAGACCGCGATGAAGCGACCGGCGTTTCATTTCTTTCAAACAAGTCAGAATAAGACGGGCGCCGGACATACCGACCGGATGGCCGAGCGCGACGGCGCCGCCATTAACATTCAGGATCTCCGGATCGATCTCCCCCATCGGAGCTCCCGCCAACGCATGTTCCTTGGCGAACGCGGCAGAGCCGAGCGCCTCCAGGCACGCGAGGACCTGAACCGCAAAGGCCTCATTGATCTCGACAAGTTGCATGTCTTTCAGCGTCAGCGAATTTTTCCGAAGGAGTTTGTCGATGGCAAAGACCGGACCCAATCCCATCTGCGAAGGCTCCAGACCGGCATAGAGGTAATCGCGCAGGTATCCGAGCGCTTCATAACCCATCGCCCTGGCTTTTTCGGCATCCATCAGAAGAAGAGCGCAGGCCCCGTCCGTGATCTGGGAAGAATTGCCGGCCGTCACCGTGCCGCTTTTGCGATCAAAAATCGGCTTCAGTTTGGTGAGAGCCTCAAGCGTTTGATTTTCGCGAGGACCGTTATCGTCCTTGAGACATTCCTGATAACCGGGCGGCAGGAAAACGGGCACGATCTCTTCCCGTAATTTCTCCCGCGCCTTGACCGCTTTTAAATGGCTCCGCAGGGCAAAGGCGTCCTGCTTTTCCCTCGAGATCCCGAACATCTTCGCGAGGACCTCCGCGGTTTCGCCCATATTCAGGCCGCAGGTGACGTCCGAAAGTCCGAGTTTAAGCGCCGGAACCGGCGAAAAATGTTTCGGACGCATGCCCGCGAAGATCTTCAGTTTTTCAAAAAAAGTCCTGGCTTTGGAAAGCCTCAGGAAAAGCGTCGCGGCTTCTTTGTTAAAAAGGAGCGGCATGTTGGACATGGATTCCGTACCGCCGGCGATCACGACGTGGTCGACCCCGCATTGGATCTTTTCGGCGGCGCTTGTCACGGCTTCAAAACCGGACGCGCAGTTGCGGCTCACGGTGTAGGCCCTCTTGTCCTTGGGGATCCCGCCGTAAAGGCCGATCACCCGCGCCACGTTCGCCGCCTCCGCCGGCTGCCCCACGCAGCCGAAGATCACTTCATCCACCGCGTTGACGTCAAGCTCGGTCCTCTGCAGCAATTCATTGAGGCACAAGGCGCCCATTTGTTGGGCGGAAAGATTATCAAAAAGACCCCAGGATTTGACGAGCGGCGTTCGAACGCCTTCAACGATCGCGATCTTTTTCATAAAAGGGACTCCCTGAATTACTTTCTCGAGTGATCATGCAACATGCGGCCGGCGATCGAGAATCTTTTTTGCCTTAACGGCCGACTCGACCTCAAGACGGCGTTTGATCTCTTCGGCCGACACGAACGTAATACGGTTAAAGGTGATCTCCGAGGAAGCCGAAACCTTTCCGTTGATCTTGCGCCGGAAATCTTCTTCATTTATCGGCTCATTCGCGTGAACATAGAGATCCAAAATATCCACTTCGCAGGGATCGTTGTCTTTTTTGAGGATCTCGATCTGCCACTGGTCGATCGCAGGCTCGTCATCCAAGAGATATTCGAGAAAATTCAAGCTCACCAGAACGCCTTTGATCTTGGAGATCTGAAGATTTTTAACGTTTGAGGCGCGGACGATATCGCTGGAAATGCGCGGAACCGTTCTGCCGCAATGGGGACAGGGGCCATATTGAATCCCGCCTTTGACCAAGTCGCCGGTCCGGAATCTGATCACGCAGGAACCTCGGGCATCCAAAGGCGTATACACGAGCTCCCCATCCTCGCCTTCTTTGACCCTCTCTCCCGTATCGGGATGGACCACCTCAAAGATCTCCTGATCGGGATAAATGTGATAGCCGCTTGAAACGCCGAACGGCGTCGGACATTCGGTCCATGCCCCGCGGGCCTCGGTAAATCCGTAAGTCCCGAAGACGTGAGCGTCCGTCGCGCCCATGGCATTCAACAATTCGGTCATTTTGGTTTTGGCTCCCTGAGGGACCCGGGAAGCGCCCAAGACGACTTTCCGGATAAATTCCAGCTTTCGGTTTTGGGCCTTGGCCTCTTTCAAAATGTGATAGACATATTCGGGAGTGCCGATCAGGATGTCCGGCCTGACTTTCAGAAGGCTTTGAATATTGGCGTCCGTCCCGAAGGTCTTACCGCCGCCGGTGCTAAACATGAAGATGCCTCCGGCCAACCCCACAAAAACAACCTGCCAGAATGCGAGGTGGGGCGCATAGGGGAATAAATTGACCCCGCGGTCCCTGGAGCCGCAGTTGAGAATAGAAACGGCGCGCCGCCCGTAAAGTTTCAGCCGCTCCAGATCATACTCGGTATAAAAAAAAGAAACGGGCGCCCGGGTCGTTCCCGTCGTCGCCGTGACGAAAATGGGTTTATATTCCCTTTCCAGTTTTTCCAGGAACCCGGCTTTCCCGATCACCGCTTTCTCGATCCCGAGCCGGAGGAGATCCCCCAGCGGCAGGTTTTCTTTCATGAAGGCTTCGGTCGGCTGCAAAACAAAATCTAAAATGCCTTTTGCGTCGGGAGTCGTGGGGACCAGGTTTTCTTTGGAGGAAAAAGGGATCCGTTGCAGGTCTTCGACCGTTTTGATTTTTCCGGGATCGATCCGGTGCTGATCGAAAAGTTTCCGGTAATAGGGGCTGAAGGGATAAATTTTTTTGGAAATGAACGCCGCCAAAGCGCGGTTTTGAATCTCTCTAAGCCTCTCGCGAGGTTCATGCAGCATTCGATCGCGTTTCATGGCGCTCCCGTCTTTCGGCCCTGAAAAACCTTTGGATCCCGCGCGGCACTGAGGGCCTATTCGGCGATGAACATCCGATCGTCATTGCGAAAGACCGGAGAGAACGAAGCAATCTGTTTTTGAGATTGCCGCGTCCCAAAAGGCGGGTCCTCGCAATGTCTATGGATCACTCTTAGGGTGATAAAGCATTAAGATACGCGGGCCCTGCATCCAGTTCCCGCCGAAACCGCGCTGAATGACGGCGTTTTTTTGCAGTCCCTGCGGGATTGGGATTCAGCGCCCGCTCTTCACTAACCGCTCGGCCTCGAGCCAGATCTCCAGGTCCTGATTGAGAACGCGCCCTTTTCGTTCCCATAACTCTTTGGCTTTCTTTTGAATGCGCTCGTTGAGCTCTTCCTTTGAAAGTTTCGGCGCTGAATCCTTACTCCACCCCAAACCCGTCATTTTCGCCATGTTCCGTCCCTCCTGTGTTGGTAAAAGCGTGGTGAGTACCGCATGACCTTCGAATGGATGGGGCTGCGGTACCCTACCGTTAACCCCCCAAATCAAATGGTCCCAATCCTTATCATCCCGCCAGAGGCGGGATGGGGCAATCCCGACTGCCGTTCATGAAAAGAAAATCAAAGTCGGGATGGAGAACGGTATGAGTAACATATTCCTCGCGCGCGGTTTTGTCAGCAACAAAATTGCCGCTTGAGAATCGACGGCGGCAGGCCGAAACCCCCCGTTCGTTTCGGCACGCTCGCGAGATATTGAAGATCTCGTCTTCGCAGGCCGATAGAAGGAGAGATGGAAAATTCCTGGAGCCAGGCGCTTGTCCTGGACGCGAGCGACCGGAATTATCTGGAAACCGTGCTCGCGCTCTTTGAAAGCGCTCGAAAAGAGATCGTGATCGCTTTTTATCTGATCGAACCCGATGACAAGGCGGGAGCCGGGCATCCGGTCAACCGGTTCCTGGAGCGCTTGTTGCGCGCCCGCGAACGCGGGGTGAGCGTCCGGCTTCTCTTAAATACGAACTTCCGCTTCCGCCCGAAAACCGAAGTCGGCAACGGCGCCTGGTTTGAGCGCATGGCGCTGGCCGGCATCCAGATCACCGCGCTCCTGCCGTCCCGGAGACTGCACGACAAGTTAATCGTGATCGACGGCCGCTATGTGGTGGACGGCAGTATGAACTGGAGCGAGGCGGCGCTGATGTCCAATTTTGAATCCGCGAGCGTCATTGATTCTCCCGTATACGCCGCAAAAAAACTCGACCGGATCGCGGCCATGACGTTCCCCCGGCCCCCCCGTCCCGCTCCCGTGAACAAGAAAGATCCCGACCGGCCTCTCCTCGAAGTCCCGGAGACCGCGCGAGTGCCCGCCGTGATTCTCGAGAAGGATTATCTGCCAAGGATGATCCGCGATTCCGATATGCGCGCCGCGGACTTTTACCTGCTTTTGCTCGGCCAGGCCGAAGCGGCCGGAACGAATTCTTTTGAGATCGATCTTGAGACCGCGGGACTGGCCCTCGAACTTCCCGAAAAATGGACGCGCTCGACGCTCCGGCGCCAGATGATCAAAATCCTGAAAAAACTCTCCGGGCGTTACCGTCTTCTTGAATTCAAATTGCCCTACGCCGCCAACGCCCATATCG
>JAHFHJ010000014.1 GCA_023246985.1 Candidatus Omnitrophota bacterium
GCATACCCCTAAATTCGAATGTCATGCGGTACGGTTTTGCACCCGACAGAACAACCTGAATTGACTTATCCGATGTAATACTCTAAACTTCCGTCTGATTCGGTGGGACGCAAATTTTTTTCAGTTTGGGATGGTATTGTGATTTTATGATGCAGAAGTGGCGGAACTGGCAGACGCACTGGACTCAAAATCCAGCGGTAGCAATACCATGAGGGTTCGATTCCCTCCTTCTGCATTTTTAATCGCCTGATCCTGTCACGCACTACGGTTCAACCCATCTATGGCCAGCGGTTTTAAAGCATATCCTTTCGACGCGCTCGAGAAAAAATGGCAGGCCTACTGGGCTGACCATAAGACATTCCGTTCCCCGGACCCCGAAGCGAAGGATGTCAAGTCCGGGCGGAGTGCCGCGATCACGGGCGTCGCGGCCGGGGAGCCCGGCGCGGAAAAACCCAAGTATTATGTCCTCGACATGTTCCCGTACCCCTCCGGCTCCGGTCTTCACGTCGGCCATCTCGAAGGCTATACCGCGACCGATATCGTGAGCCGCTACAAAAGGATGCGCGGTTTCAACGTACTGCATCCCATGGGCTGGGACGCGTTCGGGCTTCCGGCCGAGCAGTACGCTATCGAGACGGGAACGCACCCGCGCGAAACGACCCAAAAGAATATCCAGACCTTCAAGCGTCAGATCCGTCAGGTCGGCTTCAGTTATGACTGGGACCGCGAGATTGATACCACCGATCCGGATTATTACCGTTGGACGCAATGGATCTTCATGAAGCTTTTCGAAAAAGGGCTGGCCTATGAGTCCGAGATTCCGGTGTGGTGGTGCGACGACTGCAAGGCCGTGCTCGCGAACGAAGAGGTGGACGCGAACGGCGCCTGTGAACGCAAAGGTCATAAGAACGTTTGTCGCCGTCCGCTGCGCCAATGGATCCTGAAGATCACGGCCTATGCCGAGCGGCTTCTGAAAGATCTGGAGCTTCTGGATTGGCCGGAGTCGATCAAGGAGATGCAGCGAAATTGGATCGGGAAATCGACGGGGGCCGAGGTTGATTTTCAGATTGCTTCGTCGCCCGCGACTCCTCGCAATGACGTTAGGGCGAGCGAAGCGAAGCAATCTCAGGATTCGATCCGCGTTTTCACCACGCGGCCGGACACGCTTTTCGGCGCGACTTATATGGTTTTGGCTCCCGAGCACGCGCGGGTCGCGGAGATCACGACGCCGGGGCAGAAAAAAGCCGTTGAGAAATATGTGACCGCCGCCCGGCACAAATCCGATCTCGACCGGACGGACCTCGCCCAAGAAAAAACGGGTGTTTTCACGGGGGCCTATGCGATCAATCCCGTCAATGATAAAAGGATTCCGGTGTGGATTGCCGACTATGTGCTCACGGGTTACGGGACCGGAGCGATCATGGCGGTGCCGGGGCACGATACGCGGGATCTTGAATTTGCCAAGGCGTATCATCTTTCCGTGGAGGTGGTCGTTCAGGCGCCGGAGGGGAAAGAGTCGACAGGATTTGTAGGGGACGGTCTCAGCGTGAATTCCGGATTTATTACGGGTTTGCCCACGCCGGAAGCCAAGCGGAAGATCACCCGATGGCTTGAAGAAAAGGGGATCGGAAAGGAGGCGGTCCGGTACAAGCTTCGCGATTGGCTTTTTAGCCGGCAGCGATATTGGGGAGAGCCGATCCCCGTCGCGCATTGCGTCCCATGCGGGTCCGTGCTGATTCCTGAAAGTGAATTACCGCTCAGACTTCCGGAGCTGAAAGATTACACGCCGACCGGCGGCGCGGAACCGCCGCTTGCAAAGGCAACCGATTGGTTGAAATGTCAATGCGCGAAGTGCGGCGGCCCGGCCCTGCGCGAAACGAATACCATGCCCCAGTGGGCGGGTTCTTGCTGGTATTATCTCCGCTATCTTGACCCGAACAATGCCCAAGCGCCGGTCGATCCCCGGAAAGAAAAATACTGGATGAATGTGGACCTTTATGTCGGCGGCGCGGAGCACGCCGTGCTGCATCTTCTTTACGCGCGATTCTGGCACAAAGTGCTCTATGACATCGGGGTTGTTTCTACGCCGGAGCCGTTCCAGAGACTTACGAACCAGGGCATGATCCTGGGTGAAGACGGCCAAAAGATGTCCAAGTCCCGGGGAAATGTCGTCAACCCGGAGGAGATGATCGCGCGATACGGCGCGGACAGCCTCCGGCTTTACGAGATGTTCCTGGGGCCGCTCGAGATGACCAAACCCTGGGCGAATTCCGGGGTGGAGGGCGTTTACAGGTTTCTCGGAAAAGTGTGGCGGCTTTTCTTTGACAAGGAAGACGCGCTGCGCGCGAATATCGTTTGGCGTTCACCCGGCGCGGCGGAACTGAAGACGCTTCACAAGACGGTCAAGAAAGTGACCGAAGACCTCGAGGGGCTTCGCTTTAACACCGCCATTTCCGCCCTTATGATCTTTGTCAATGAAATTACTCCGGATCTGGACCATGCGCGGGAGGTCCTCGAGAAATTCGTGCTGCTTTTGGCGCCTTTCGCGCCTCATATCGCCGAGGAATTGTGGCAGCGTCTCGGGCACGCGAAGACGCTTGCTTATGAAAAATGGCCCGAGTATGATGAAACGCATCTTATTGAGGATCAAACCGAAAGAGCGATCCTTGTGAACGGTAAAGTTCGCGAGAAAATAATCGTATCTCGCGGTCTGAATGAAGATGAGATCAAAAAGCAAGTCTTAGAACGGCCGCGGATAAAGGAACTTATAAGCCATAAAGCTATTAAAAATATTTTTGTTCGGGCCCATACCATCAATCTGGTCGTAGAAGATGCCTAAAGTCGAGATCAGGAATCGGAAGATTTTTGTCGGGAAAAAAGAAGTTCCGCTTATTTCCGGCGAGGTCCACTACTGGCGTCTCAATCCCCATTATTGGGGCGAAACGCTCCGCCGCGTTCGCGAGATGGGGCTTGAGATCATCTCCACGTACGTTCCCTGGGATTTTCATGAATACAAGCGCGGCCATTTTGATTTTAACGGAAAAACCGATGAGGCCCGCAACCTCAAGGCCTTCCTCGAACTGACCCGCAAAGAAGGGTTCTGGCTCGTCCTCCGTCCGGGGCCTTATATCTATAGCGAGTGGCCGCATGACGGCGTTCCGAACTATGCCTACCAATACCATCGTCTGCATCCCAAGTTCCTGTCTTACGCCAAAGAATATCTGAAACAAGTCGGCAAGGTTTTCATGCCTTACCTCGCTTCGCGAAAGAACGGCCATATCCTTCTGCTCCAGGCGGACAATGAGATCGATCCCTGGCCGGATGTGTTCGGCCATCAATACGGGCTTTCCAACAAACCGGGGCTTTTTCAGGATTTCATGCGCGATCTCTACCAAGGAGATCTTTCGGCGCTGAACGAATCCTGGGGAACGGAGTACGCATCTTTTCGGGAGGCGTCGCCTTTCATCGCGACGATGTTGCCCGGAGAAGGGGGACTTCCTCTTAAAGGCGATAAGGAGCTTAAGCGGCATCTCGATTATTTCAAGTTTAAGTATTATTATGCCCAGGAATGCGCGAAGGGAAGCGTTCAGATGTATCGCGATCTCGGAGTGGACATTCCCATCTATCTCAACACTTATCCGTTCTTTTACGCGCATGATTGGGCCGCCTTCCAGGAGGTTGCCGACGGGGTGGGGCTCGATCTTTATCCTTCCAACGAGCTGAAGGAGGACGAGTTCGAGCACCGTAAGTTTTGCGACAAGATCCGTTATCTTTCGAGCGTTTCCAAGCTCCCGTTCATCGCGGAATTCCAATCCGGAATTTGGCACGGCCGTCATTATGAAACCAGCGTGCTCACGCCGAACCACTACCGGATGATCTGTCTTTCGGCGTTCCTTGCGGGGGTCAAAGGCTGGAATTGGTACATGCTCGTGAATCGCGATAACTGGTACATGTCGCCGATCAACGAGTGGGGGCGCGTGCATGGCGAACTGTATGATGTTTTTAAGCAGATCGTCTCCGTCTTCAAACAATTGAAGCCGACTTCGCTCACAAAGCTCTCGGAGATTAGCGTAACCTTCAATCCTCTACAGTACGCGGCCCGGACGCTCACCCATAACAGCCCGATTCTTGTGGCGTTGTACAAGGGGGATATGGATTATGACATGTGCGATCCTCGCCGTGAAATCCCGAGGAAAAAAGTCCTTTTTTATTCCGGCAACCAATGGCTGGAGAAATCCGCGCACCAGCATCTTCGCCGTTATGTGGAAGAAGGCGGGACGCTGGTGGCATTTCGTTCGTTCCCGCGCAAAGGCGATGACTTCAAGCCCTGCCACGCCGTGGGGTTCGAAGAGCCGGAACGCACTCTTTTTGAATTTAAACGGCAATTTTCGCTGACGCTTGGCAAAGGCGCGGCTCCGATCCCGATGAACAGCTCGGTTTATGTTTTTAAAGCGGAGGGATGTGAAAAAATCCAAGCGGATCTCGGGACCTACGGAAAACAAACCATTGGTTATATCAAGAAGATCGGCAAGGGACAGATCGTCCATCTGGGCGTTGCACCGGTTCCGGAACTCGTGCTCGGGGTCTTGAACTATCTGAAGGTGCCTCTCATCAGCTACTCGGCGACCCAGGATGTGAAGACCGCGCTCTTCAGCCGCGGTAAGCGATACTACCTGGTCGCCGTGAATAACGGAAATGAAGATAAAAGCGCCGCGATTCATCTCCCGGCGATCGAAAAGGTCAAAGGGAAAATGACGGCCCGTGATCTGATAAGCGGCGAAAAAACGGTTTATTCGAAGGAAGGCCGTTGCCCGATCAATATTCATGTCGGGCGGAAGGACGGCCGTATCCTGGAGTTCACGTTCGTCCGTCGTTAGTACCGTTCTCCGTTTTTAAGGGTAACGGTACAATACCGCGATCCCTCCCGACCGCCCTTCATGAAAAGAAAATGAAAGTCGGGATGGATCGCGGTAGTGGGGCATGTTTTTCTTAAGGTCTGTTCCATTCCTGTCGTTTCTTAAACGAGAACGCGGATGATTCACCGGGAGGAATGATCATGTACGAAACCTTTTTCGCGCTGAACGAATCGCCCTTTAATGTCACGCCGGATCCGCGTTTTGTCTATCTCAGCAAGCATCACCAAGCCGCTCTCTCCGCGATGTGTTACGGCGTGGACCGGCGGTCGGGTTTTATCCAGATCACCGGCGAGATCGGCGCCGGGAAAACGACCCTTTCGAGGATGTTCCTCCGGAACATGGGAGAGAATGTCCACACCTCGCTCGTTTTTAATCCCAAGCTTTCCGAATTGGAACTTTTGCAGGAGATCGTGGAAGATTTCGGGCTGAAGCCCAGGGCCAAACGGCGCAAGGATTATTTTGATTGCCTGAACCGTTTTCTCCTTGAAGAGAGCGCCAAGGGATTCAATGCGGTCGTGATCATTGATGAGGCGCAGCTTTTACCGCCGAGGGCCCTGGATCAGATCCGTCTTCTTTCGAATCTCGAAACCACGACGCAAAAACTTCTCCAGATCATTTTGATGGGGCAGCCGGAGCTCAAAGATATCCTGAAGCGTCCGGATCTCAAACAGCTTCGCCAGCGCATCACGGTCCGTTGTCATTTACCGGAACTGAGCATGGAAGAAGTCGGACAGTATATCGCGCATCGTCTGAACGTGGCGGGAGCTCGCGAGAATTTTTTTACCGCCGAAGCCGTGCGGCGAATTTATGAGATTTCTTCGGGAATCCCACGGGTCATTAACATGCTGGCGGACCGGGCGATGCTGGCCGCCTACGCTAAAAATACTTTTGTGATCGATCCGGCGCTCGTGGAGTGCGCCGAGGCCGATCTGCAAGGAGTGAGCGTATGAGTTTGATCCAACAGGCCCTGGAAAAAACAAGCCGAATGCAGGAAACGCGGACGACGCCCCCGGTCTCGGATCCAAAACCTTGGGAGCTCGATCCTTCGGGAGCGCCCCTTGAGAAAAAACTCGCGCAAGTTCAAAAAAAACATGTGGCACGCGGCCGCCTTAAGAAACGGATTTTGATCGGAACGCTTCTTGTGGGTTCCGCGGCTGTTTTTTCTTTCTTAATTTTAAGGGGCTATGGGGGACATCCCGGTCTTAAAAAGTCCGGCGTCATGAATGCCGTGGCGCCGACGGCCGCGTTGCAAAGGCCCCTTCAGATTTTATCGGGCCCCGTATACCGTCTTACGGGAATCACCCGCCTCGGGGATAAGCCCATGGCCGTGATCAATGAAGAGATTGTCGGCGTGGGAGCGATCCTTCCCGGGGACGCGGTCGTCAAAGAAATCGGCAACGGGGAGGTTCTTCTGGATGTCCAGGGCCAGGACCTTCGACTTCGGCTTTAACGCGGGCGGATCCGGATGTCATCGCTTCGCCGTTTTCAGAATATCCTTCTTATCGCCCTCTTGTTCATCCTCGCGTTGTTGATCGTCATTCGATCCCTCACAAAATAGCCTGCCGCCCAAGCGGCCTCCTCCCGCTTCTCTTTTTAACCCAAGGATTACAAAGACGAAGACGGAAGTCTCATAAATATGATGTTAATACATCTAATAAGCGTATAATCATCATATATGAAGCTTCCTTTTCTCTGGATTTCGCTGGGATTCTCGCTTGGAATTGTCGCGGAAAAATACGGAAACATTCCCTTGAGCTGGCCCGCCTCTCTTTTGGGAGGCGGGATCGTTCTTCTGTGTTTTTTGCCGGGAAGAAGAACGTTTCTGTCGGTCTTTCTTTTGTGCATGGCGTCGGCGGGGATCTTATGGGCGCGCTTGGACGCGCGCATCCCGGCGACGGCGATCCAGAATTTTTCAGGGCCGGAACGCGTCACGCTGCGCGGGGTCGTGAAATGTTTACCGGAAGTTAAAACGCGCGGGAAGAAAGCGACCGTTTCGCTGGTTCTCAAGGCGCATTCGATCACCCGGCCGAAAGGGAAACGCCGGGAAATCCGCCAAGTGAGCGGCCCTGTTCAGGTTTTTCTGATCCAGTCGTCCGAGATTCCGCAGGTGGGGGACGAGATCCGGCTTTACGGAGTCTTGAGCGAGCCTCGCGGGGTTCTCAACCCCGGGGAATTTGATTACGGAAAATTTCTGGCTCAAAAAAATATTCGCGCGCTTTTTCAGGTCATTGGAAAAAAATGCGTTCGCGTGACAAAAGCCGGGTCTCCTTTATCTTTCGCGAGGATTCTTGCGGACGCGCGCCGCTTCCTCGCCGCGCTGATCGATCAACTCTACGGCGCGCGGGAAGCCGCGATCGTGAAAGCGCTCGTGTTGGGTCTTCGCGGCGACATTTCTTCCGAAGTTCGCGATCAGTTCATGAAGACGGGGACGATCCACCTGCTTGCGATCAGCGGGATGAATATCACCATGGTCGCGGGAACTTTTTATCTGATCTTTCTTTTTTCGGGGGTGGGATTCCGGATCGCCTCGGGGGCGACGATTCTGATCCTGATCGTTTATGTCGGACTTTCCGGAGCCGGGATCCCGATCCAGCGCGCGGGCTACGGAGCGGCGTTGGTATTGCTCGCGGCGCTTGCCGGAAGGCCTTCGCATCTTTTGAACGCGCTGTGTTTCGCCTTTTTTGCGATCCTCCTCGGCGATCCCAAGAGTCTCTGGAATATCGGATTTCAGCTTTCGTTTCTCTGCGTTCTTTCGCTGATCTTGATCCTGCCGGTTTTGTCCCGCGTGAACGCGTGGACACTTTCTTTGGGCTCAAGCCTGGCGGTGCTTCTGGGGACGTTTCCGGTCGTGCTGTATTATTTTAACATTTTTTCTCCGGTCAGCGTGGCGGCGAATATGGCGGCGATCCCGCTCTGTGACGCGGCTCTCTTCACGGCGCTCTTCGCGCTCTTGTTCAGCGGAGTGCCGTTTCTGAACATGCTCCTTGTTCAAATATCCTCAGGGATCATCGCGGGATCCTTGGCTTGGGTCCAATGGCTTTCCGCATGGCGCTGGGGATATTGGTTCTTTGAAAAGCCCGCCCTGTCTTTGATCGCCGCCTATTACGCGAGCATCGGGATGACCTTATTTCTGCATAAGCGGACCTTCCCGGGAAGGCGGTTTTGGCTCGCGGGCTCGCTCGGGGCCTGGCTTTTTTTTTCGGCCGCGTTTTTCTGGAAAACAAGGCCGGAGGCGTTTGAACTGACTTTGCTTGCGGGCGGTAAGAATCAGATCGCGCACGCGCGGTTTTCCAATGGGGCCGAGTGGCTTCTCAATGCCGGAAGGAGTTTTCCTTCGGACCAGGGGGAGTGGTTGATCGGGCCGTATCTCAGGAGCCGCGGGACGCAGCGTCTGGAGGGGGTTCTTCTTACCGATTTTTCCAAAAAACATACCGGAGGTCTCGTCTCGATACTTCGGGGTTTTTCGACCGCGAGCGTCCTCTATCCCGACGGAGGCGCGATGGGGCCAAAGGGGCTTTATGAAACTCTTGGCAAGCTGGGTCGAAAGGTCCGGAGTATGAGAGAAGGAGACGAGGTTCGGATGGGTTCGGAGAAAATCCAGGCGGTGGGACAGTCGCAAAAGGGGATGGCCCTGCGCGTCGTGTCAGGTCCCTGGCATATTCTTCTCATCCCGAGGTGGGACGCCGGGTTTTTTCGCCATCAAGAAGGCGAAGACATTCACGCGGTTTTTTTGCCGGCCTTGGGGCAGGCCTCGGGGCGGGGAATCCCGCCCGAATTTAAGGAGTGGCTTGCGCGGGCGAAGCCGCTCCTTGTGGTTTTCTCAGACGCGCCGTCGGAACTCAGGAGTTTTCTGGCGTCCTGTCGCACGCCTTATCTCGATCTGAAGGACGTCGGCGCGTTGAGTTTCAAGAAAAGCGGCTCCCGGCTTGAGCTGCGGTCTTTCCTGAAAGGATCCATGGGATTTTACTCATTTTCCGAGGGCGTCTAATACCGTGCTCCATCCCGACTTTAATTTTCTTTTCATGAATGGCAGTCGGGATTGCCCCGATTTCAACTTCGTTGAAATTAATAGGTATTGAGACTAAAGCAGTTTTGGAAACGGTTTCTATAGGATAGAATAACGCCTATGGGACAAGAGCGGAAAAAGGTCATCATTATCGGGGCGAGCGGCGGGATTGGACGCGCGCTGGCCGGGAAACTTTCCGCGGAAGGCTGGGTTGTCGGACTCACCGGAAGATCGCTGGAAAGGCTTCAGGGACTGCGGAAAGAACTTCCGGGGGAAACTTACGTTTGCGCGATCGATATCCGGGATACGCGCGAGGCGATCCATCAACTCAATAACCTGATCATGATCATGCGCGGCGTCGACCTTGTGATCATCAATGCCGGCGTCCTTTTTCATAACCTTGAGTGCCGCTGGGACCGGGAAGAGGAGACGGTCAAGGTCAACGTGCTTGGGTTTGCGGCGATGGCCAACACCGCGGTGAATTATTTTCTGCAAAAACAAAGCGGATGCGTTGTGGGGATCTCTTCGGTCGCCGGGCACCGCGGCAGCGGCCGTTCGCCGGCCTATAACGCCTCCAAGGCGTTCATGATCAACTATATGGAAGGACTTCGTCAAAGGCTCGCGGGGACTCCGATCCGGGTGATCGATATTCGCCCGGGATTTATCAATACGGATATGCTGTGCGACCGGAAGAGCTTATTCGGAGTGGCCTCGACCGACAAAGCCGCGAGGGATATTTATCGCGCGATCCAAAAGCAAAAACGAATTGCCTATGTTCCGGCGTGGTGGGGAATCGTCATGTGGTTTTTCAAGCGGCTTCCAGAAAATCTTTATCATTGGGGTTACCGGAAATACGCGGCCCGGGACAACCGTCCCCGGAACGATAAGGGAATGGCATGAGAAAATTAAACCCTCCGGCACTCGCGGCGCGCCGGGAAATGCGGCAAAAAGAACCGAGGCTTCCGTTTTGCGCGGTCCTCAACGACATTCGCAGTCTGTACAATGTGGGTTCCATTTTCAGGACCGCGGACGGCGTCGGGGTCGAAAAGATCTGGATCTGCGGGATCACGGGATTTCCGCCGGACCCACAGATCTCCAAGACCGCTCTGGGCGCCGAAAAAGAGGTTCCGTGGGAATACCGAAAGGACGCCTGTTCGGTCCTTCGCGAACTCAAAACCCGGGGCTATAAAATTGTTTTCCTGGAGCAGATCGAGGACAGCGTTCCGTATCAGAATTATGAACCCGCGGCGCCGGTCTGTCTGGTCGTGGGGAATGAAGTGGCGGGGGTTTCCGGCGAGCTGACGGCGCTTTGCGATCACGCGATCGAGATCGAGATGGCAGGCGCGAAGCGTTCCCTGAACGTCGCCGTCGCTTTCGGCGTGGCCGCGTATCACTTCCGCAATCAGTTCGACAAAAAGGGTCCGCATCGTCAGGGTATTGAGCGATGAGCGGAAAAAAGATGCAGGTTTTCTTCAGCGGAACGGTTCAAGGCGTGGGGTTCCGTTTTACCGCGGAGCGGCTCGCGCGGCGCTTCCCGGTGACCGGTTATGTTCGCAATCTTGAAGACGGACGCGTGGAAGTGGTCGCGGAAGGCGAGGAGACGCGACTTGCGGAATTTTTGACGGCGCTTCGGAAATCCGGGATGAAAGATTACATCCGGGACGTCGACGCCCGTTGGTCCGAGGCCGAAGATTGCTTTCAAGGATTTTCAATCGTTTATTGAAAAAGGGGTCCGCCGCCGTTTTAGGGAAATGGCGACCGACCCCTTGATTAAGGAAAACATGCGCTACGCGGTCTTTGCGGATATACACGGAAATCTGGAAGCGCTTGAAGCGGCTCTTGAATATACGCAAAAGCATCAAGTCTCGGAACACTTTTGCCTGGGGGATTCGATCGGTTACGGCGCGAACCCGAACGAATGTTTCGGGTGGGCCCTTCAGAACGCGAGGGTCCATGTGCTTGGGAACCATGAGGCCGCGGTGACCCACGAGAAAATGCGCGACAATTTCACGGACGCGGCACACAAAGCCATCGATTGGACCGCGAAGCGGCTCAGGCCCGAACTGATCGAAAAGATCGAAGACCTGCCGTATCTTCAAAGAGAGGGCGAAATCGTCCTGGCCCACGGAACTCTTCACGATCCGGAAGAGTTCGATTATCTCTTGGAGTCCTCCGACGCGCACAAGTCGTTCATGGCTTTCCGGGAAACATTCGGGTTTGTGGGCCACACACACATCCCATCTTTTTTTACCGAAAAAGAGCAAACCTTGGGTTATTTGAAAGAAGGGGTCCATCCCTTGAAAAAAGGGGAACGGTATCTCCTCAATCCCGGAAGCATCGGTCAGCCGCGCGACCGCGATACGCGCCTTTCGTTCGGGATCTTCGATCCGGAAGAATTAACATTTGAAATCGTCCGTATCCCTTATGATAATAAGAAAGCCGCCGGAAAGATCCTGGCTGAGGGCCTGCCGCAGTCCCTGGCGGAAAGGCTGCTCTGAACCGTTCCAACGTCCGGCGCGCGGAGAAGAGGAATCATGCCCATCAAGAAGCTTGAAGAAACGAAAAGGAAGATCCGGTCGCTGCGCGAAAAGCTCGAACGGCATAATGTTCTCTATTATGTCGAAGCGCGTCCGGAGATCACCGACCGCGAATACGACCGTTTGATGCAGGAGCTCATCGGTTTTGAAAAGGCCTTCCCCGAACTCCTGACCCCGGATTCCCCGTCCCAGCGCGTGGGCGGCGCGCCGCTCAAGGAGTTCAAAACGATCGAGCACAAAATTCCCATGCTTTCGCTCGAAAACACCTATTCCCGCAAAGAACTCGAGGAATTCGACGCCCGCGTCCGGAAAGGCCTCGGCGGCGAACCGTTCTCGTATTTCGTGGAAGAAAAGATCGACGGCGTTTCCATCACGCTCGTTTATCAGGATGGACTTTTAAAACTCGGGGCCACGCGGGGGGACGGTCGCTATGGCGATGACATTACCGAAAATATCAAGACCCTCGGCTCGATTCCGCTCCGGCTGCCGGGCCCGGGAAGTTCCTGGAAGGAACCGGTCCCCGCGCTTCTGGAAGTGCGCGGCGAAGCCTATATTTCCAAAGAGCAATTCGAAAAGATCAACCGGGAGAAGGCACGGGCGGGCGAGGAACTTTTCAAGAATCCCCGGAATGCCTGCGCCGGCAGTCTGAAACTGCTCGATCCCAAACTGGTCGCGGCCCGCAGACTCGACGCCCTGATCCACGGTCTGGTCCGCTGCGAGGGGATCGACTCGCCGCAAAGTCAGAGCGGAGCCATGGAGTTTTTAAAACAGCTGGGTTTCAAGGTCATTCCGGACGCCCCAAAGTGCAAGAACATGAGCGAGGCGTTCGGCGTGATCGACGGCGTGGAGAAAAAACGCGCGAAACTCCAATATGAGATCGACGGCGTGGTCGTGAAGGTCGATTCCCTGGAGGACCAGAAAACGCTCGGCAAAACCTCCAAATCGCCTCGGTGGATGATCGCCTATAAATATCCGGCCGAACAGACCGAGACCGTGCTCAAAAGTATCGAGGTCCAGGTGGGAAGGACCGGCGTTCTGACGCCTGTGGCGATCCTGGAACCCGTCCAGCTCGCGGGCACGACGGTGTCGCGCGCCAGTCTTCATAATCAGGACGAGATCGAACGGCTGGACGTAAGGGTCGGGGACCATGTCTTTATCGAAAAAAGCGGGGAGATCATCCCGCAGGTCCTTTCCGTTAATTTGGAAAAGCGCGAAGGCCGGCCCGCGAAATTCGTGTTCCCGGAAAAATGTCCGGTCTGCGGCGGTCCGGTCGGAAAAGAGAAGGACCCCGAAAAGGAAGAAGAGGAGGTCGCGGTCCGGTGCTTGAATTCGCTTTGTCCGGCGCAGCTCAAAAGGCTTCTGAAACATTTCGCAGGCCGTGAGGCGATGGACATTGAAAATCTCGGCGTCGCGATCATCGATCAACTGGTGGATAAAGGAATAGTCAAGGACCTGGCGGATCTTTATGCGCTGAAGATCACGGATGTCGAAGCGCTCGAACGGATGGGCGAGAAGTCCGCGAATAATCTGATCGAAGGGATCGGACAGAGCAAGAAGCGTCCGCTTTCACGGCTAATCTTCGGGCTCGGGATCCGGGATGTCGGCGTGCACACCGCTTTCATTCTCGCGGAAAAATTCGGAAGTCTCGGAAAACTTTCCGGCACCGCTAAGGAAGACCTTGAAGGGATCCGTGAGATCGGTCCTAAGACCGCGGATTCCATCGTAAGATTTTTTGGCCAGGCCGCGACGCGCAAACTCTTGAAGAAACTCGAAACCGCAGGCGTCAAGACGGACCTTGTGGAAAAAGTGGCGGCCGACAGTCCGTTTCGCGGCAAAACGATCGTCCTCACTGGCACGCTCGAAAGTATGGAACGTCCCGCCGCCGAGGCGCTCCTGCGCAAGCTCGGCGCGCACCCCTCCGGCAGTGTCAGCAAAAAAACCAATATCCTCGTCGCCGGCCCCGGCGCCGGCTCCAAGCTCGCCAAAGCCCGCGAACTCGGCATTCCCGTCTGGGACGAAAACCGATTCCTCTCCGAACTCGCGAAGGCCGGAGTTAAAGTGAATTAAATTTATGGGAAATGGTTATGTTTAAGGGAATTATCCTGACTTTTCTTAAAAGTGTTTTGTATTTACTGTTTGTGCTAATTGGAATTTACCTCTATTGGCTGCTTGGACACTGGATATTTGAGACCTTGAAAGGACACTGTGGAGAGCAGGTCCAAACATGGGCAGTTATTGTTCAAATTGGTTCGACAACCATTCTAGGCGGAATTGCTTTATTTCAAGAACATCTCAGAAGATTATGGTTTTACCCAGACATTTTTATCGATTTTCAATTCCGTTCTCCTGATTGCCATAAAACCGAATTTCGCAATATTCATGATGGGACAAAAAAATCTAATGTTTTTTATTTTCGTTTTAGTGTTGCAAATGCAGGAAAAAGTCATGCTAAACAATGTGAGGTTGTCGTCGAAAAGTTCTACGATTGGGATAACGAACGCAAACATTTTATTGTTGATGCTGGGTGGAGCCCGGTGAATTTAAAGTGGTCGGGGCAATCATCGGGCAGTGAATTCAGAATTATCAACCCAAGCAGGAAAGTCTTTTGTGATATCGGACATGTCACAGGCGATACTGTTCTGGAATTTTATGACCCGAGGGGGGAGCCTAATGATAATCTTCAATTTGAGATGGAAGTTATCAATCCTCCTTTTAGCCAAGCTCATCAGTTTAAAAAAGGAAAATATCAAATAGATGTTGCAGTATATTGTGAAAATTCCAGGCGTGGAAATATTCCAAGAAAATCCTTCGTTATTGATTGGACGGGTAATTGGTATAAAACAGAGAAAGAAATGTTTGAAAAAGGGATAAGAATAAAGGCGAATTAATCTCACTCAAGTGCACCTTGGACTAAAAATCCATTAAAATCGGAAAAAGTTGTATGGGGCAGGACAAAAACATTGATTATCAAATGAAAGAATTGGAAACGGCATTAAGAGCCCGCACGGTTCTGGGGACACATTGAGTTAGCCCGTGTAATCTGGACGCCCAAAAGTGAAGGGTGAGGAGAAACGGCGAGGAGTTGTGCCGTATATCATATATGATATACGGCAAGAGGGTAGAATGGGCATGAAGGGAACTTCAGTAACTGAATTGCAAAGGGAGATTGTAAAACCGGAGGCGGTCCGCGAGTGTCCGGCTGATGGTGATAGCGTGGCGTTTGCAGTAACACCTCCTAATGCAAAGGCTTCTACAAATGGCTCTAAACCTTAAACAATTTATCAAGAGGGCTAAAGAATACGTTGAGGTTGAAGCCCACACGAAGGTCAGGCATGTTGTGTTTGCAGAGCGTTTTTTGATGCTTGGCCGCGAAGATGTTGTTCTGTCAGTTATTACCACAGACAAGAAAGACCCCGAGTGGTGGGTTGTTGGCGGGTCTACCCCGATGAATCTATATGCCAAATCTCATTTTCACTCTGCCGACGAAGCTTTCACGATGCATACTGGATTGATGCTCCGAATGACGGCTGACGATTTCGAGCGGTCGGAAATTGCGCCAAAAGATATTGGCTACGATGCCTTTATTTCACATGCGTCAGAAGATAAGAAAACACTTGTCCGTCCGTTGGCGACTGCGATCCAGAAAATGGGGTTTCGCGTATGGTTTGATGAATTCGAGCTGCGCATTGGAGACAGCTTGCGTCAATCAATCGATCGCGGTCTTGTCAATTCTCGCTATGGGATTGTTATTTTATCGCCTGCTTTTTTCTCTAAAAACTGGCCTCAATATGAATTGAATGGTCTTACGGCTCGCGAACTTGAAGGTCATAAGGTCATCTTGCCAGTATGGCATAATGTCACGAGGCAAGACGTGGTGTCGTTTAGTCCGTCCCTTGCAGATAAAGTTGCTGTGGTGACAAAGGGCCGTAGTATCAAAACGGTGGCAACAGATATTGCCCGTTCTCTTTAAAAATAAACGATAAGTGACAGTCCTGCCATTGAAACGTCGGCGGGCGAGCAGCCGAAAGAAAGTAGGTATTCAGAATTGAACGAGGTGTTTCGAAGATTGGAAGAAATATAGCCGTATATCATATATGATATATGGTCGAGGGGTTGACGGATCATGAAAAGAATTTCGGTGGCGGGATTGCAAAGGCAAATCGGAAAAGCGGTGGCGGAGGCGAGGCGGGAGCAGGGTCTGACGCAGCAGGCGCTAGCCAGGACGCTGAGGACCCGCCAGGCCAACATTTCCAGGATTGAACGAGGGCTCCAGAACCTTTCTCTTGATCTGCTTGTCCGTTTGGATGACACTTTGAATCTCGGGCTCAAGATTCTTTAAAATTCGAGGCCCGGACGAACCGGCAACCGGAACCGGTTTATTTTTGAGTCTAAGAAGCTGAAAAGAAGGAACCTCATATCATATATGATATGAGGTTTGCGACGATAAACAGGTCGAAATGACCGAAATAACTCCGCCACCCGGCATCCGGAGGCGATTGTCCTGAGTCAAAGGAAGGGACGGAACAAGGAAACCGAACAGATAGGCGTTTGCAATCTGGAACGGTACAAGACCGCAAGCGGGGCGAGGAGAGTTTCGTGAAGGGGAAAAGTTTGTTGGCAACTCTGACGGCGGAGGACGCACAAAAACTCGAGGACAGTATTTGTGTTCGCAAAGGAGGTCCCGTATCACCGCTTCCCATCGAACATTATTTCGAACTTGGCCGTGTCGAGGATGAAGTTGTGCGGAGCTGGTATGAATATAAGGCCGCCGGCGAGGCCTGCAGTCTTCGCGAACTCCGGAAAGCGATCCGCGAAGATCTGTTCGGGACGATCCTCGGCAGGCCGACGCCGCAACGCAAGCCGCGGAAAGTGAGTCCGGTGCAAAAAAAAGAGGAAAAATTCGAACCCAGATCACCCGAGGAGAAGGATCGTTACAACAAACTGGTTCATAATATCGTGGAACTCGTCAAGGAAACGGAAGCAAAAGGGATCCCTATGAGACACGTCCGTCATGATATTCTGGAATGCACCCTCTGTGGTGCGTACGAAGATGTCTTATGCGAGGACGCGAAACGGAAGACGTACCTCCGTTCCGGGGAAGTGACCTCCAAAGAATTCCAGGTGGTCCGGTGCAAGGACCGGTCGCAGGACCTGGAGGACGGCGGCGTTAGGTGTACTATCCGCTACCAATTTATTTGCGGGGTTTGCGGGGCGTTTCAAACTCAAACGATCCGGGAATCCTTTGAAGACTGATCCTTTTATGCTGACACGACACAAAACCTTACTTGCAATGATTTCTCTCCTTTTGTTTTTTCAAGGGGCCTCGCTCGTCTCCGGAACGGAAACTTCTCAGACAGGCGCGGCGCAAGCGGCCCTTTCTTCCAGGGTCGGGACGTATGACCAGCTGGTGGCGGCGATCCGGGAGGCGCGGGCCGCGAGCCGGCAGCGCGTCGCGCAGGCCGTGGAGCAGGAAAAGGTCCGCGAGGCGTGGGAGACGGGGAAGCTCATCGACGAGCATGTGCTTCAACACAAAGAAAGGGCCGAGTACGGAAAGCAGGTCCTCTCCCGGCTCGCAAAAGATCTCGGGACAAGCGAGACGGAGCTTTCTTACATGCTTCAATTTGCGC
>JAHFHJ010000001.1:0-8959 GCA_023246985.1 Candidatus Omnitrophota bacterium
CGGGGGAACTCGTAACCACCCGCGTCAACGCGCAGATCGTGGAAGCCATCACCCCTTACCTGAACCATTCCGCTTCGTCTGCTCCTCCGGCGGAACACAAGCCCGGCCGTGCATAATTAATTCCCAAAGATCAAAAAAAGGAACCATGACTGCACTTTATCGTGCCGCCATCACGGGGTTAGGGGCCTATGTGCCCGAGAAAGTTTTAACGAACGCCGATCTTGAAAAGATAGTCGAAACCACGGGCGAATGGATCCGCACCCGCACCGGGATCCTGGAACGCCGCATCGCCGCGGAAGGGCAGTCGACCAGCGATCTTGCGTTACCGGCCGCACAGGAAGCGCTTGCGGGCGCCGGTCTGACCGCTCAGGATCTCGATCTCATTATTGTCGCAACCGCATCTCCGGACATGCTATTCCCGTCCGCCGCCTGCTATCTTCAAGCAAAGCTCGGTGCCTCATGCGGTGCTTTTGATATGGCGGCGGCGTGTTCAGGTTTCACTTATGCGCTTTCCGTCGCGGAGGGATTTGTGAAATCCGGCATTTATAAGAACGTGCTGGTCGTGGGAGCGGAAACAATCTCGCGGTTCATCGACTGGAAAGACCGGGGTACGTGCATTCTTTTTGGGGACGGCGCGGGAGCGGTCATTGTGTCGCGCTTCAAGGACGGGCACGGGATCCTGGCTTCGTATCTCGGTGCGGACGGAACTCAAAGCAGCATCCTCCAGATCCCGGCGGGCGGATCCATGATTCCGCCGAGCGCCGAGAGCGTCGCGGGCGGCCTCCACAGCATCAAGATGCAAGGCCCGGAACTTTTCAAAATTGCGGTCAAGACCATGGAGCAGGCCGTCCGCAAAGTCCTGGAGCATGAAAAGCTTCAGGTCAAGGATATCGATTGCCTCATCCCGCACCAGGCAAACTCCCGCATCCTTCAGGCCGTAGCCGACCGCCTGGCGATCGCGCCGGAAAAAGTATTCACTAATTTGGAACGCTACGGCAACATGTCGAGCGCTTCGGTTCCTGTGGCCCTTTATGAAGCGGTAAAGACGGGCACGATCCAAAAAGGGGACTTGGTGGTCTTAGTCGCGTTTGGCGGCGGACTCACATGGGCCGCGAACCTCCTCAAGTGGTAAGGACTCTGTGACGAAACCGATCGGTTTTTTATTTCCGGGACAAGGGGCGCAATTCGTAGGGATGGGCAAGGATCTTTTTGAGCAAAGTCCGGCCGCGCGACGCCTCTATCAAAGAGCCGACGAAGTCCTGGGCTACGCTCTCAGTCAGATCTGTTTCGCGGGACCTGAAACCGAATTAACCCGCACGCTCTATGCGCAAACGGGCCTTTGGGTCACAAGCCTCGCGGCGCTCGCGGCATTGCGTGAAAAAAATCCGGGCCTCCAGCCTTCGCTCGTTGCGGGATTAAGCTTGGGAGAGTTTACGGCGTTGACGGCTTCGGGCGCGCTCTCCTTTGAGGATGCCCTGAAGCTCGTGCAGGTCCGTGCGGAGGCCATGGAAACGGCGGCTAAGAATAATCCGGGCACCATGGCCTCGGTCATGGGACTGGATATCGAACAATGCGCAGCGGTCGCCCGGGAAGCGGGTTGCGAAATCGCGAATCTCAACACGCCGGACCAGACCGTCTTTTCAGGAACGCTCCCGGCCATCGAACGAGCTTGCAAGCTCGCGGAGGCCCGAGGCGCTAAGCGGGCAATGCCGCTTAAAGTCGGCGGCGCTTTTCATTCTTCTCTGATGGACAAAGCCAAGGCGCGACTTGAAGCAACGCTGGCAAACACTCCGATTCACGCGCCTCAATGCGCTTTTATTCCGAATGTTACCGCCCAGACGGTTTCCGATCCCGAAGAGATACGCTCCCTCCTCGCCAGGCAGCTGACGAGCCCCGTGCAGTGGGTCAAAACCATGGCGACGGCCAAAGAATCGGGGATCACGTTCTATTTGGAGATCGGCCCCGGGAAGATCCTCAAAGGATTGGCGCGAAAATGCCAGCCGGCGTTTGAAGTTTTTTCATTTTGCGGCGCGGCCGATTTCAAGGGCCTCGAGCCGTTGACATTGTCGGCAAAATCATAACCCTAGGAGATCCACTATGATGCTAAAAGATAAAGTCGCTCTGGTGACCGGAGCGGGTCGCGGAATCGGCCAGTCGATCGCTCTTGCGTTCGCAAAAGAAGGCGCTCGTTTGGTGCTTTCTGACCTCAAAATCGAGTTTTTAACGGAGACGGAAACCCTCGCAAAGCAAGCCGGATCCTCCCAATGCGTTTTGACGCAAGCCAATGTGGCGAATGGGGATGAAGTGGAGCAAGTCGTCAAAATTGGCCTTGACACCTTTGAACGCATCGATATACTCGTCAACGTCGCGGGCATCACGAAGGACGGATTGCTCGCCACCATGTCCGAACAAGATTGGGACGATGTTCTTTCGATCAATTTGAAGAGCGCATTCCTCTTCACCAAGGCGTGCGCAAGGCCCATGATGAAGCAACGTGCCGGAGCGATCATCAATATCGCTTCCATCATCGGGATCTCCGGGAACGCCGGACAGGCGAATTACGCGGCCTCCAAAGGCGGTATGATCGCCTTGACGAAAAGCACGGCGAAAGAGTTGGCCAAACGGAACATCCGGGCCAACGCGATCGCCCCGGGGTTCATCAAAAGCAAGATGACCGAAAAGCTTCCGCCGGATCTGATCGAGAAGATGAAAGAACGGATCGGGCTCAGGCGTCTCGGAGAGCCTCAAGATGTAGCGAATGTTGCCGTATTTCTGGCATCGGAGGCATCAGCGTATGTCACCGGTCAAACGATCGTTGTAGACGGTGGTCTCGTAATCTGATGCGGTGATCAAGCAGTCAAGCATTCAATCATTAAAGGAGGAAACATCGATGGGCGTTCAAGAGAAGATCACAGAAATTATCGTCGAACAGCTTGGCGTGAAACCCGAGGAAGTCGTTCCGGAAGCATCTTTCGTGGATGATCTTGGCGCGGATTCTTTGGACACGGTCGAGTTGGTCATGGCCTTCGAAGAAGAGTTCGGGGCGGAGATCCCGGATGAAGATGCCGAGAAGCTCCAGACCGTCGGAGATGCCATCAAATATGTCGAAGAAAAAACGAGCCAGAAGTAGCCGCTCGTTTTTCGAACGATCCTAAAGATCTTTTCACCCGCAGGAACCCAACCATCATGCGTCGTGTAGTCGTTACCGGTGTTGGCATGATCACGCCTCTTGCCAATACCGCCGAAGGGACTTGGCAAAACTTTTTGAAAGGCAAGAGCGGAACGGGTCCCTTAACCCAGCTCGACTCGAAGCCCTTCAATTCCAAAGTTGCTGCCGAAGTCAAGCAATTCGACCCCACCCGGTACATGACCCTGAAGGATATCAAGAAAACCGATATTTTTGTCCAATTCGGCGTCGCCTCCGCCAAGATGGCCCTCGCAGACTCCAAACTGGATCTTACCAAGGAGGACGTTCATCGCGTCGGCATTCTGGTCGGGTCGGGGATCGGGGGACTTCGCGTGATCGAAGAGCAGCACGCCCAGATGATGGAAAAAGGACCCGGGCGCATTTCTCCGTTCTTGATCCCGATGCTCATCGTCAACATGGCTCCCGGCCAGATCTCGATCGCTCTCGGTCTTAAAGGTCCCTGCACTTGCGTGGCCACGGCCTGCGCGACGGGCTCCAACGCCATCGGGGACGCCTATAAGCTCATTCAGCGCGGCGAAGCGGATGTGATGTTCGCGGGAGGCACGGAATCCTGCATCACGAATCTCGGCTTTGGCGGATTCGATGCCATGAAAGCCCTGAGCACCCACAACGAGCATCCCGAAACTGCATCCCGCCCGTTCGACAAAACGCGCAGCGGGTTCGTGATGGGGGAAGGTTGCGGAATCATGATCATGGAAGAGTTGGAGCACGCAAAAAAACGTGGGGCCAAGATCTATGCCGAAATGGCCGGCTACGGAATGACTTCGGATGCCAGTCACATCACCGCTCCGGATCCGAGCGGGGAAGGCGCCGCTCGTTGCATGGTGAATGCTTTGAAAGACGCAAAGATCCGCCCCGAAGAGGTTGATTACATCAATGCTCACGGAACCTCGACGCCGCTCAATGACAAGGTCGAAACCCTGGCGATTAAGAAAGCTTTCGGCGAGGAGGCTGCCCGCAAGGTGCGAATCAGTTCCACCAAATCCATGGTCGGGCATTTGCTCGGAGCCGCCGGCGCGGTCGAGGGCGTGGCTTGCGTATTGGCAATCCGGGACCAGATCGTTCCGCCTACCATCAATTACAAGCATCCCGATCCGGATTGCGATTTGAATTATGTTCCGAATGAGGCTCAAGCCTGTCGCGTGCGTGTTGCCATGTCGAACTCGTTGGGCTTTGGGGGCCATAATGCCTGCATCGTCTTCAAGGCGTATCAGGATTAAGCCCGTTCTTTTCCCCCTTCAGACAGTACTCTTATCTGCCGAAATATATCGGAGGAAAGAATTTTAGGGGGAACACGCCCTCCTCAAAGAGTATGTGCTCATGCGCCTTAAAAAACTCGAGCTTCTAGGTTTCAAATCCTTCGCCGATAAAACCGAGGTTGCTTTTGACCATGGGGTCACTTGCATCGTCGGTCCTAACGGTTGTGGTAAGAGCAATGTCTCAGACGCAATCCGTTGGGTTTTGGGGGAGCGTAGCGCAAAGCTTTTGCGCGGCTCCACCATGGAAGATGTCATTTTTAACGGCACCGAAGTCCGCAAGCCCCTCGCCTTTGCCGAAGTTTCTCTCACCATCGATAACGCCGATCGCGGCATGCCGATCGAATATAACGAAGTCACGCTCGCGCGCCGCCTTTATCGCACGGGGGAAAGCAACTATCTTCTCAATAAGACCGTCTGCCGCCTCAAAGACATCCAAGATTTGATCCTCGATACCGGCATTGGCTCCTCTTCTTATTCCATGATCGAACAGGGCCGCATCGACTACATTCTCAGAGCCGATCCGGAAGAGCGCCGCTTTCTTATTGAGGAGGCCGCCGGCATCGCCAAGTACAAGGTTAAAAAAGACGAATCCATCCGAAAACTTGAGCGCACCGAAGAAAATCTCAAGCGCCTTCGGGATATCGTCTTTGAGGTTCAAAAGAACATCCAATATGCCGAACGCCAGGCCAAACGCGCGGAACGCTACAAGCTGGAACTCGATCGGCTCAAAACCCTTGAGATCAAACGCGCCTTCCACGCTCAGCGCCAGATCGAACAGAAAAAGCAGGGGCTGATGCAGGGTTTTCAGTCCAAAAAGGATGAGCTCGCGTCTCTGGATTCAAAGCTCCAATTTCAGCATCATACGATCGAAGACCAGGAAACCCGCGTTCGCGGGATCGGCCAGCGTTGCCATGTCAAAGAGGGAGAGCGTTATCAAACTCTCGCGCAGATCGAGACGAACGATCAAAAACTTCAATTTATCCGCAATCAACGCGTCGAGCTCGCCCAGCAGCGCGGCCAGCTGCTCCAGGAACAGGATCAACTGCGTCAATCGATCGAAACGGCCGGCGCCAAAAAAAACGAGCTTCGGGAACTTTTAAAGACCCGGGAGAACGAGAACGCTCAAAGCCGGATCCGCCTGGAGGAAGCGACCCAGACGCTCCAACATCGGGAATCTCTGATTTTGGAAGCGAAGAACGCGCTTGAGACGGCCCGTAAAGATTTTTTTGACGCCGCGCGATCCACCGTGCAGACCCGCAATGAATTTCATCGCGCCAAGGCGCTCGGCGAGAATCTGGAATCCCAATTCCGCCGGGAAAGCGGAAATGCGGCCCGTCTCTTTGAGCAGACCGCGGCTTGGGAAGAAAAATTAAAAATTTGCCTCCGGGCGCTTGCAAGCGCGAATGCCGGCCTTCAGAGCACGCTGAGCAGTCATCAGGGGCTCCGCGCCACGATGCATGCCTTTGAACATGAACTTTCAGAGACGCGCAAACACACCCAGGAGATACGGCTCGCGCTTCGCGAAAAAGAATCCCGTCTTGACACGCTCACGGAAATGGAAGGCGCCAGTTCCTCTGCGTTCCAGGAATTCTTGAGCGAGGCAGCGCGGCATGTTCCGGGACCGGTCCGCAGCCTTCAGGAAATCATCAAAATCCAGGAGGGATATGAATGGGCCATCGATGTGGCGTTGGGACAATTCGCCCGATCTTTGATCGCAGAGAATGCGGCCGCCGCGCGTACCCTCGTGGATCGTTTGAATTGCAAACGCTCTCTCGCGACGGGGATCTTTCTCAAATCTCAGGCTCCTTTTTCTTCGGAAGCCGCCCGCTTCTACGCAGCGCTTGGATTTCGACCGCTCGCCGAGTTTGTCCAGATCGAGCCCGGCTACGAAGGGATCCTGGGAAATGTTTTTTTATGCGATTCGTTTCCGGTTCATGAGCTTGAAGCGCTTTTGCAGGCGCCGGTTTCAGCCAATCTCGTCTCCCGCGACGGTCTTTTTCTGAGTTCCGACCGACGCCTGTTCTTCTGGAATGATCAGAGCCGCTCCCGATTCTTCTTCTCAAAAGACGCTGAAACCTCCAAGATCCGCAAGGGAATCGCTGCCTTAACCCTTCAGGCCCAGGAAAAAGAAGCCAAGATCTGTTTCCTGGAGAGCGAACTCGCCGGACTGCACGCGCAAGGCGTTCAAGCGGATGAGCAAAAGACTCTGACCCTGATCGAAAAAGAATCTCTTGAGAGCGAAAAGAAAAATATTGAAGAGCGGCTGCAGGGATGGGGAAAGGAAAGCGAGCTTTCATCCTCGGAGATCCGGAATCTGACGCAAGAAATCGAGCAAGGACGCTTCACGCAGGAACAATTCGGGAGCGCTCTGATCCAAAAAGAACAGGAAGAAGTGAAATCTGCGGAGATCCAGCAGCGGAAAGAACGAGATCTCGAACAATGCCTGGGCGCCCGCGATGAGATCCTCCGTGATCTGCGTCAATGCCAGACTCAGGCGGAACAATTCCAGCAGGGAATCCGCCATCTTGAGGAATCTCGACGTCTTGTCGAGCAGCATACGCAAAAAGATCTCGAACGTCAGGCGTTTTTGGAACAAAGTAAAGAGCGCATCGCCGCCAAGGAACAAGAGCTCGACCGGGAGGAAGGAGTCTGTCTCCGCCTGGCGGCAGAACATCAAGAGAGACTTCATGCCGTGAATGTCGCGCTGGAGTTGCTCCATAAAGATCAGCGGGAACAGGAATCGCTTTTTTCGGGCCTGCGCCACACTCTGGATCAGATGCTCCACGCCCAAAAGCTTCTGCGGGATGAGGAACACCAGATATCGCTTCAGCAAATGGATCTCGACTACCAGCTCAAGAATGTGGGGGAGCGGCTGCTCCAACGTTATCGCCTGAACCTCTCAGAGATCAATGCCCGGGATTATGTTTTTACGGATGAAGAACTAGCGACCGCGGAGGAAACGATCACCGCGCTTCAGACCAAAGTTGATTCCCTGGGTACGGTCAATCTGCTCGCGATTGAGGAATATCAGGAATTGAAGCAACGCTACGATTTCCTTCTGGCCCAGCAAAAAGACCTGGAGGATGCGCGGAATTCTCTCATGGAAGCCATCCGCAAGATCAACCAGACCACCAAACAGCTTTTTGAGGACACTTTCAAGCAGGTGCAGGAAACCTTCAAGCAATATTACCAGATCCTTTTTCAGGGCGGCGAGGCGCGGATTTTCCTGATCGATGAGACGCATCCGCTCGAATCGGGGATCGACATCGTTGTCCGGCCTCCCGGAAAAAAGCTTCAGAGCATGTCGCTTCTTTCGGGCGGCGAAAAAGCCCTCACTGCCGTGGCGCTTCTTTTCGCGCTTTTCAAGATCAAGCCTTCGCCGTTCTGTCTTTTAGACGAGATCGACGCGCCGCTCGACGAGGCCAATATCGACCGTTTCTTGGCGGTGTTGAACACCTTCATCGACCAGTCCCAATTTATTATCATCACGCATAACCGAAAAACGATCGCCATGGGAAATGCCCTCTACGGCGTAACCATGGAAGAGCCCGGCATTTCCAAGATTGTCTCCGTCAAGGTGCGCTTGGGTGAAGAATCCCTTCCCGGCGGCAATGCGGCGATGATCCCGGCCGGAGCCGCCGTCTCGGTCGAGGAAGCTCCCGAGAAAACCGCGGATACCGTCAGCGCTTGAGCATCCCGAATTTTCTGACTCTTTTCAGGATTCTTCTCACGCCGGTTTTTTTCATCGCTCTTATTTCCTACAGCCCCGAAAAAGAATGGCTCCGCCTTGTCGCGTTGGCGATCTTTGTCGTTGCGGCTCTGACGGATGCGCTGGACGGCATCCTCGCCCGATTCCTTAAGCAACGCACGGCGCTCGGCCAAATACTCGACCCTTTGGCGGACAAGATCCTTCTTGTAAGCGCCTACATCGGACTTCTCTTTGTCGCGACGATTCCTTTCCGACCGCCGCTTTGGATCACCATCACGATCATCTTCCGCGACCTGATCCTTCTCTTTGGATTTTTCATCCTGCATTTCGCGGCGGTCCCAATCCCCATCATCCCGCCAAAGCGGGATGGAGCCGTCCCGGCTACCTCGGATCACGAGAAAAAAATAGCCGGGCCGCTCAAGATCGAGGTCCTGCCGAATCTTTGGGGGAAGTTGACCACCGCCTCACAAATGCTCCTTTTATGCTTCATTCTGCTCGAATGCCCGGTCGCCGTGCCCCTGGCTTATGTGACCGCGGCCTTCACGGTTATTTCCGGTATGGTTTATATTACGCGCGGGCTAAAGTTTATCCAATGAGAGTCCTTGTCTTCACCCTCCTTGCCTATCTCCTGGGTTCCATTCCGTTCGGCCTCATCGCCGGATTCAGAGTTAAGGGCCTTGATCTCCGGGAACACGGCAGTAAGAATATCGGCGCGACCAATGTCTTCCGGGTCGTCGGAAAAAAGTGGGGGGTCGCGGTCCTCCTGTTGGATGCTCTCAAGGG
>JAHFHJ010000001.1:9059-11078 GCA_023246985.1 Candidatus Omnitrophota bacterium
TCTCAAGTCTTTCTATCCTCGTCTGAGGTTTGATTTCTTAAATGGTTGACGAGGATTGCCCCAATTTCAACTTCGTTGAAATTGATAGGTATTGGGACTAACCCCAACTTTGAATTTTTTTACATAAATGGTAGTTGGGGTTGCCCCAATTTCAACTTCGTTGAAATTGATAGGTATTGGGACTAAAGGAGAAAAATCATGACCGAACGCAAGAAATCAGAAAAGTCCGCCGCGCCCGAAGCCACGAAGTCCGCCGAAAAGCAAAAAGCCCTCGAGCTCACGCTGCTCCAAATAGAAAAACAGTTTGGCAAGGGAGCGATCATGAAGCTTGGCGATTCGCACCACGAGAATGTCGCCGCGCTCCCCACGGGAGCCTTAAGTTTGGATATCGCGACCGGCATCGGGGGGATCCCTCGTGGACGGATCGTCGAGATCTATGGTCCCGAGTCCAGCGGCAAAACTACGCTCACGCTCAACATCATCGCTCGCAGCCAGGCTTCCGGCGGAGTGACGGCCTTTATTGACGCGGAACACGCCCTGGACCCTCAGTATGCCCAAAAAATAGGCGTCAAAGTTGACGAGCTCCTGATCTCGCAGCCGGATTCTGGCGAGCAAGCGCTCCAGATTGCGGAAATGCTCGTGCGCTCGAACGCCGTGGATCTGATCGTCGTGGATTCTGTGGCGGCGTTGGTCCCTCGCGCGGAGATCGAAGGGGAGATGGGACAAGCGCAAATGGGCCTTCAGGCGCGGCTTATGTCGCAAGCCATGCGAAAGCTTACGGCGATCATCTGCAAATCCAAGACCTGCATTATTTTCATCAATCAATTGCGCGAGAAGATCGGCGTCATGTTCGGCAATCCCGAAACGACCCCGGGCGGCAAGGCCCTGAAATTCTACGCGTCCATGCGCCTGGATATTCGCAGAATCGCCAGTTTGAAAAAAGGCGACGTCGTGATCGGGAATCGCGTGCGCGTCAAAGTCGTCAAGAACAAAGTCGCGGCTCCGTTCCGTCAGGCGGAATTCGACATTCTGTTCGAGGAGGGCATTTCGCGTTCCTCCAACGTGGTCGAACTCGGCACGCAATATCAGGTGATTGATAAGTCCGGGACCTGGCTTGCTTACAATGATCAAAAACTGGGTCAAGGCAAAGATGCGGCGCGAATCTTTCTGAAAGAGAACACGAAACTCCTCGAAGAGATCGAGCAGAAGATTTTGGAAAAGATCGCCGCCGGAGAAAATGTGGCCGTCGGCGCGGCCGCGGATTAGTACCGCATGACATGCGAATTGATGGGGTTGCGGTACAATACCGTTGACTTCTATCTATCCCCCATCATCCCGCCTCTGGCGGGATGATAAGTATTGGGACTATCCCGACTTTGATTTTCTTTTCGAAAACGGTAGCCGGGATTGCCCCAATTTCAACTTCGTCGAAATTGATAGGAATTGGGACTATGGACAAAACTCCATCGGTAGAAAAAACCCGGCAGGCCTTCATGACCTGCCTGAGACTGCTTGCCGCAAGCCCTAAGAGCGCCCAGGAACTTAAAAAAAAACTCGCGGAGAAAGGATATGCCGAAGAGGTCATCGAGCAGGCGTTGAGCCGGCTTCAGGAACAGGGTATTCTGGATGATACGGTTTTTGCTAAGGATCTTATGGCCCGCGTAACACTTGGCAAAGCCGCCGGCCGGCATAAGATCGCCTTCGAATTAAAACGCCACGGAATCACAAAAAAGATCCGCGAAGAACTTCTTGGGACAATCTCTCGAGAGGACGAAACTGGGCGCGCCTTGGAACAGGCCCGGTTGAAATGGGCCGTTTGGTCCGGGCTGGAACCCCGAAAGCGCACGAAACGCCTTTATGATTTTTTAGTAAGGAAGGGGTATGATTTTCAGATCGTTCAGGATATTCTTCAAAAGCTTTCCTCGGAACCCGCGGACGATGAGATCTAGTTCCAATACTTATCATCCCGCCTCTGGCGGGATGGGGCAATCCTTGTCAACCATTTAAGAAATCAAGTTT
>JAHFHJ010000001.1:11178-15842 GCA_023246985.1 Candidatus Omnitrophota bacterium
AAAAATGAAAACCGCCACGAACGATCTTCGAAAAGCCTATTTGGATTTCTTTACTTCGAAAGGCCACACCGTTGTCGCCAGCGACTCCCTCGTGCCACAAAACGATTCTTCCTTGCTCTTCACCGGAGCCGGGATGAACCAGTTCAAGGAATACTTCCTGGGAATCAAGAAAGACCTTAAGAGGGCTGCCACCTCACAAAAATGCCTCCGAACGGGCGATCTTGACGAGGTCGGCTGTACTCCGTTTCACCACTCGTTCTTCGAAATGCTCGGCAATTTTTCATTTGGCGACTATTTCAAGAAAGAAGCTATCACCTGGGCCTGGGAATTCCTGACGCAAGTGCTTTCCATTCCTAAAGAGCGGCTCCGAATCACGGTTCACAAGAAGGATACGGAAGCTTTTGAGATTTGGCACAAGACGATCGGTCTGCCCAAAGAATGGATTTACCTTGGCGGCGATAAGTCGAATTTCTGGCCCGCGAACGCGCCGGCCGACGGACCCAACGGCCCTTGCGGTCCGTGCTCCGAGATCTATTTTGACCGAAACCCCGAGCTTCAGGGCACGCCGGTCGATGATTCAGGAAAATTCGCGGAAATCTGGAACCTGGTATTTACACAATACGACCGTCAGGATGGGGGAAAGCTCGTCCCGCTGAAGAACAAGAATATCGATACCGGCATGGGGCTGGAGCGCCTTGCGTGCGTCCTGCAGGGCAAGGCCTCCAATTTTGAGATCGATATTTTTCTTCCGATCCACGAGGCGATCCTCAAGGCGCTCGGGATCGAATCCAAGAACGTCCCGCAGAAACGACTCTATTGCATCTCGGATCACCTTCGCGCGGTCGTTTTTTCCATCGCGGACGGCGTGGTGCCTTCCAACGAAGGTCGTGGCTATGTAATCCGCAAGCTTATCCGCCGTGCCCTTTGGCAGGCCCATCAGCTGATGCCAAAACAAAAACTGGCTAAACCATTCCTGTTTAAGGCAATCCCTGCGGTCCTTTTGAGCATGGGCGACGCTTATCCGGAGCTCCGGGAAGCGGAAGAGAATATTCGCATGGTTTTGTCCCAGGAGGAGGAACGCTTTTTGAAAACCTTGGAAGACGGCCTCCGGATCCTCGAGACACAGCTGGCGGGCTGTGCAAAAAATGGAATCAAAACCGTTTCCGCCGCAATTATTTTTGAACTTTATGACACCTACGGTTTCCCCGAGGATCTCACATGCGCTATTTTAGATGCAAAAGGCTTCTCAACCGACCGCAAGGGTTTTGAAAAACTCATGGAGGATCAACGCGCACGGTCCAAGGAGGGCAGCAAGATGTCCGTCGAGATCTTCGCAAGTTCGGGATTGGACAAGATCCCTTCCACTATCCCGGCCACTCAATTTCTTGGCTATGAGGTCCTGGAGACAAAATCCAAAGTTCTGTGGCATCAGGTGGAAGGCCGGCGAGCAACCGTCATTCTCGATCAAACGCCTTTCTACGCGGAAAGCGGCGGCCAGGTGGGCGATCAGGGAATCATCAAGGGGAAGGACCTCCAGCTTAAGATTCTTGATACCCAAAAACTCGATAAATATTTTTTACATCAGGCAGAAGTGCTCAAGGGCACTCTTAAAGATGGCGTCGCAGTCACTGCCGTTGTCGATCGCTCGCTCCGCGAAGGCCTTTTGCGTAATCACACGGCCACGCATCTTTTGCATGCCGCGCTCCGGACCACGCTTGGAAATTCCGTGCGCCAGCTTGGATCGCGGGTTGCGCCAAATCGTCTGCGCTTTGACTTTTCGTTCGGCCGCTCGGTAACGATTGAAGAGCTTCGCGCCATCGAAAGGTCGGCCAATGATCAGATCCTGATGAATCTTCCGGTCCAAAAAGAATCCAAAAGTTTGAACGAAGCTAAAAAAGAAGGTGCGCTCGCGTTCTTCGGAGACAAGTACGGCGACAAAGTACGCATGATCAGTATTGCAGAGTTCAGCAAAGAACTGTGCGGCGGCACACACTGTGACCGCACGGGCCAGATCGGTATGCTGATCATCACCGGAGAATCTTCTGTTGCGAGCGGGGTACGCCGTATCGAAGCCGTCACCGGCGCCGAGGCGCTGAACTACGTGCGAAACCTGCAGGACATTATTTCCGGAATTTCCAAATCATTGAAAGTCGGCGCGGCGGACATCCCGGCCCGCATCGCCAAATTAACGGAAGATCTCAAGTCCCAGAAAAAATTGAGCGCAAAGGCCGCTGCGAATCCCGCGGATTTCAAGACATTGCTCGAAAACGCGCCGAAAGCCGGGTCTTGCCGGATATTGGTCGCGATGCTCGAAAATGCCGGCATCACCGCGTTACGGGATTTTTCCAACCGGCTTCGGGAAGAGGGTCAAAAACTTGTTTTTGTAATAGCAACCTCCCAAGAGGAGAAACTTCACGTGATCGCCGGCCTCAGCGCGGACCTGCAGAAAACACCCTTGGACATGAAGGTGCTTTTTGGTAGGCTATCCGGGCCGCTTAATGTGAATGGCGGAGGGAGACCCGATCTTGTACAGGGAGGCGCTCCGGACACGGGGCAATTCGCGCCTGCTAAAAGATCCATCGAAGAAACAATCGCGGCCTATCTTATGGAAAAGGGAATGTAATTCATGCAAGTGCTCAACTGGGACAGGCAGACGCAGAAAAAGATTCGGCGCGATTATGCCACAGGTTTTGATCCCGCGATCTTCAAGAAGGTGAGCCGCATTCTTTCCGAGGTGCGTCAGTCCGGGGATACGGCGCTCCGCCGCTACACCCGCGAATTCGACGGAATCGACCTGCCGCTCAAACGCCTCGTCGTCACGCAAGGGGACATCAATCGCGCGTTTGAGAAGATCCAGGTCCCGTTCGTCCCGCTTCTCAAGCAAATCTCCGAGAATGTCCGCGAATACTACGAAAAAGAGCTGAAGCAATCCTTTGAGATCACGGGCCCGAACGGCGTTCAACTCGGTAAACGTTATGAGCCGCTCGACCGGGTCGGGATTTATATCCCGGCCGGCACGGCGCCGCTTGTTTCAACCGTCTACATGACCGTGATCCCCGCGAAGGTCGCAGGCGTCAAACAGATCGCCATCGCCACACCGCCGCGCCGCGACACCGGCGATATCGATCCGCACATCTTAGCGGTGGCCAATCTTTTGGGCGTGAACGAAATTTATCGCGTGGGCGGCGTCCAGGCCATCGGCGGGCTTGCCTTCGGGACCAAAACGATCCCCAAGGTCGATAAAATCGTCGGCCCCGGCAACGCCTATGTCACGGAAGCCAAACGCCAGGTTTACGGTTTTGTGGATATTGATATGGTGGCCGGCCCAAGCGAGGTCGCCATTCTCGCGGACGGAACAGCCCATCCGGATTTCGTCACTTGTGATCTCCTGGCTCAGACCGAGCATCACGGCGGCATGGGGTATCTTGTGACGAATTCCAAGAAGCTGGTCGAGGTCATGCGTAAGCGCGTGGATTCCGGCCTCATTATCCAGGTCAAATCGATCGCGGAGGGTTGCGAAGTTGTCAATGAAATCGCGGCCGAACATTTGGAGATACTGACCGAAGAACCCGAAAAAGTCGCGAAGTCGGTCCGACATGCCGGCGCGATCTTTCTCGGACCTTATTCACCGACCGTGGTGGGCGATTATATCGCGGGCCCAAGTCATGTGTTGCCCACGGGGGGCACCGCGCGTTACTTTTCGCCGCTTAGCGCGTCGACCTTTATTAAAAGTTCTCAGATCATCCGCTACACGCGGGAGGCTCTGCTGGCCGCCAAGGAGCATGTCCAGAAGCTCACGGACATGGAAGGGCTTTTTCTGCACCGTATCTCTCTGGAAGCGCGACTTGTCAAGAAGAACGCCGATACTGAGAAAGAATCCTCTCGCCCCGTGAAAGATTCATGACGCCAAGGAAACGAGAAGATGAAATTATTTTATGATAAAACGCACGGAAGCATTTTTGAACATTTCTATCCCGACTTTGATTTTCTTTTCATGAACGGTAGTCGGGATTGCCCCATCCCGCCCCATTGGCGGGATGATAAATATTGGAACCAATTTCTCACGGGGTGAATCATGAAAGTCAGAAAGGCCACGGTCAAACGCAAGACCTCGGAAACCAACATCCAAATCGAGCTTACGGTCGAGGGGAAGGGAACCGCCGCGATCGATACCCAGATCCCGTTCCTTGACCACATGCTTACGCTGCTTGCGAAACACGGCCTTTTTGATCTGAAGCTCAAAGCCCGCGGAGATCTGGAAGTCGACATTCATCACACCAATGAGGACATCGGCATCGCTCTCGGTCATGCGCTGGCCAAGGCTCTTGGCGATAAAAAAGGAATCCGCCGCTACGGCTCTTTTGCCGTTCCGATGGATGAAGCCCTTGTCCGCGTGGCGCTGGATATTTCCGGAAGACCCTCCCTTTTTGTGACCCAAGCCAAGGGCGTTCGGCTGTCCCGTCAGCCGCAGTACACCTTCGATGACGCGGTAGATTTCCTGCGCTCGCTCTGTCAACACGCGGGTATCAACATGCACATCGGCGTGCTTGCCGGAGAGGACACGCATCACATTATTGAAGGGATGTTCAAGGGGGTCGCCAAGACACTGGACATGGCGATCCGCCTGGACTCACGCGTCCGCGGAATTCCTTCGACTAAGGGAA
>JAHFHJ010000001.1:15942-18413 GCA_023246985.1 Candidatus Omnitrophota bacterium
CAATTTGAAATTTGAGATCTGAAATATGATCGCCATCATCGACTACGGCATGGGCAATCTTCGCAGCGTTTCCAAAGCTTTGGAATACCTGGGCGCTTCTTACACGCTGTGCTCCCGCGGGAAAGATCTCGTTCGCGCCGCGAAAGTGATCCTCCCCGGAGTCGGCGCGTTCGGGAATGCGATGAACGAGCTGAGGGCCCGAGGTTTTATCGGCCCGATCGGCGAAGGGATCCGGCGCAAGTCAAAATTCATGGGGATTTGTCTCGGCCTGCAGCTTCTCTTTGAAAAAAGCGAGGAGAATCCCGGCGCGAAGGGCCTCGGTATTTTCAAGGGATCCGTCAAAAAGTTCCGCTCACGGAATGTCAAAATCCCGCACATGGGCTGGAACGATCTCACGGTCCTTAAAAAGCATCCGATCCTTCGGAATGTCGCAAGCGGTGATTACTTTTATTTCGTTCACTCTTATTATGGGAAACCCTCCGCCCAAGGGTTGACGCTGGCCTCCTGCCGGTATGGTCGTGAGGATTTTGCCGCCGTGATCGGGAATGAACATATTTGCGCGACCCAATTCCACCCCGAGAAGAGTCAGGACGAGGGACTGCGCGTTCTCAAGAACTTCATGAAGTGGTGATATGAACCTTTATCCAGCCATCGACATTTATCATGGGAAAGTCATCCGCCTGACCCAGGGGGATTACAATTCTTGCGTTGTTTACTCCAAAGATCCGGCTGCGGTGGCCCAAGCCTGGGAACAAGAAGGCGCCCGGTGGATCCATGTCGTCGATCTCGAAGGCGCCAAGACCGGCATTCTTACCAACGCGGCTTCACTGGCCGCGATTTCAAAAAGCGTCAAAGCTCAGATCCAGTTTGGGGGCGGGCTTCGCCACATTGACGACATTGAAAAAGTGCTCGCCCTGGGCGTCTCACGCGTTGTGCTCGGCACGAAAGCTTTGGACAAAACTTTTCTGGAAGGAGCTCTCTTAAAGTTCAAGGATAAGATCGCGGTAGGCCTGGATGTTCGCCGGGACCATGTCAAAACGGGGGGGTGGATGAAGGACGGGAATATCACCCTGACAGAGGCGCTGACGCTCTTCAATCAGTTCGGTGTCTCCACTCTGGTCTATACGGACATTGAAAAGGACGGCGTTTTGCAAGGCCCGAATTGGGAAAAACTTTCCACGGTACTTGCAAATACGCGGGCGCGCGTCATTTTGTCAGGCGGGATTAGCCGGATCTCGGACATCGAAAGATGCCGGGCCATCCGGGAACCGCATTTCGAGGGCGTCATCATCGGCAAAGCGCTTTACGATAAACGCTTCACGCTGTCCGAGGCCGTGCAACTCGCGGCATAAAAGGAGACGCGATACCATGAATAACCTCACGAATCTTTGGAATGTGGTGCTCACGCAACGCACCTGGTCCTGGGCGGTGATTGGGATCGGGTACCTGCTCGTTTTCCTTTTCGTCAGAAGCTTTTTCCTTCAGGGTCTTATCAAGCGTGCCCGGGCGCTCAATTCGAAGTGGTACCATGAGATCAAAATGGTCTACCGGAAAAAATGCATCGCCGGCTGGATCCTGTTCCTGATCTCGTTTATGATCCTGATCTTTTTTTGGCAGACCGCGGATTTCCGGCAAGCCTCACTCTATGAGATCGGCATGACCTTTCTCATTATCGTGACGGTTTTTTTCGCGATCACGTCTCAACTCATCGCTTTCGGCGCTTCCACGATCCATGTTCTCAAAAATCTCGAGAACAACCAAATGACGCTCTGATCCATGTTCGCCCGGCGTATTATTCCATGCCTTGATGTTAATGAAGGCCGCGTCGTCAAAGGCGTCAAATTCGTTTCATTGAAAGACGCCGGTGATCCCGTGGCCTGCGCCCGGGCCTACGACAAGCAACAAGCGGATGAGTTGGTCTTCCTCGACATCACGGCTTCCCATGAAAAACGCCGCACCATGATCGAAGTCGCCGAGAAAGTGGCCGCCTCGATCTTTATCCCGTTCACCGTCGGGGGAGGCATCCATAAGATCCAGGACATCCGGGAACTCCTCAAAACCGGTTGCGACAAGGTTTCCATCAACACAAGCGCCATCAAGGATCCCAAATTCATCCTCCAGGCCAGCCGGCGTTTCGGAAGCCAATGCATCGTGGTCGCGATCGACGCCAAAAGAGAAGCCAAGGACCATTGGGGCGTCTACACGCATGGCGGGAGAAACCCTACGGGACTTGATGCCCTTCAGTGGGCCAAGCGCGCTGAAAAACTCGGAGCCGGGGAGATACTGCTCACCAGCATGGACTGCGATGGAACAAAAAACGGTTATGACCTTGAACTCACGCGCCGCGTTTCAGAATCGCTTCGCATCCCGGTCATTGCTTCCGGCGGCGTCGGTAATCTTAATCACATCTACGAAGGCTTTACGCTCGGAAAAGCCGATGCGTGCCTTGCGGCCTCGATCTTCCATTTTGG
>JAHFHJ010000001.1:18513-45022 GCA_023246985.1 Candidatus Omnitrophota bacterium
CATCATGACTATTCCATCCGCGAAACCGTGAAATGGGTCGCCTTGCCGGGTTACAGCGAACACGGGGATCCCGAACATTTGGCAATCGACTTCATTAACGCGGATGGGATCAATGGCGAAAATAATGTTGTTGAATTCGAGGTGCTTGCGGAATACTCATGGCTTCTTCAGAATGCCGCCCGTTTCGGATTCGTGCTGTCCTATCCTAAGGCCGCCGCCACGGGGATCACCTACGAGCCTTGGCATTGGCGCTACGACGGCATCCCAGCATCCAAGCAGCCTTAATCAAGAGACCCCGCGTTAAAGTGTATCCACTTGACACATAGTCCATTTGTGGCATACTCGACATCGTTTTGGTCAAGTCTCTCGGCTTTTTGTCATAACTCAAGTATTCAAGGGAGAATAGGTTAAATGGAAAACCTTAAATACAATGCGCAAGGCTTGCTTCCCGCGATTATCCAGGACTCTGAATCCGGAGAGGTTCTGATGCTGGCTTATATGGACAAGAGAGCCGTCGAACGAACACTCAGGGAAAAACATACGGTTTTTTATTCGAGATCCCGCAATAAATATTGGGTCAAGGGCGAGGAATCAGGCCACACGCAGGAGGTGGTTCAGGTCCTTACGGACTGCGATCAAGACACGCTCTTGATCCGCGTCACGCAGAAAAAAGGCGGGGCTTGCCACCTTGGCTACCGGACCTGTTTTGTCCATGAGATGAACGCCGAGGGAGATATCACCCGCGTCACTCAGAGAAAAGTATTCGACCCGGAAAAAATCTACAAGAAATGATCACGCCCGACCTCCCGACCTTCAAAAAACTTGCCCGCAAAGGGAACATCGTCGCCCTGTCCGAGACCTTTCCGGCAGATCTTGAAACGCCGGTCTCAAGCTTCCTAAAAATTAGCCCCAAAGCGCGCTGCGCGTTTCTGTTGGAATCCGCGGAGCAGGAAGAAAAGATCGGTCGTTTTTCATTTCTCGGGATCGAACCCGCTGCGATCTATGAATCGTCCGGAAAAAATGTTGCCGTGACGGCAAAAGGGAACAAGAAAACCCTGAAGAACACGCGTCTTCTCGATGTGCTCGAAACCGAACTCGCTATGCGGTGTCTGGCCAATCCCGAATCGTTCCCGGGATTTCGCGGGGGATTCGTGGGTTATCTCTCCTATGAGAATGTCCAGGATTTCGAGACGATTCGGCTCTCAAAAAAAAGGGGGACGGGATTTCCGCTCGGCATTTTTTTCCGCGTCGAGGATTTCCTGGTGTTCGACCATTTCCGGAAAACACTTTCGGTTGTCGTTCTCGTCGACTTGAAAAAATCCCAAAATAGGGCGACTGCTTACCGAAATGCGCTTAAGCAAATGGACAAGTATAAAAACCTCCTCCGCCGTCCCCTGCGTTTGCCCACAACGAACCGGGACGACTCCAGGCTGCTGGAAAATTCCAGGGAAATTGCCCGGCAACAAAAAGATTACCAAAAAAAGGTCCGGCGAATTAAAGAATACATCCGCGCCGGCGATTGCATCCAGGTCGTCTTGTCACGGCGTATTAAAGCGGCCTATCACGGGAATGATTTCCAGATCTACCGTTCACTTCGCTCCAGTAACCCGTCCCCTTATATGTTTTATTTCCGGAGCGGTTCCTTCCGGCTGATCGGATCTTCTCCGGAAATGCTTGTCAAAAAAACAAGACGCCTTGCCGAAGTGCGACCCATTGCCGGGACGCGACCGCGCGGCGTCACGGAGCAGCAAGACTTGCGATACGAAAAACAGCTCCGCTCCTCCGTCAAGGAGATGGCCGAGCACTTGATGCTCGTTGATCTCGGCCGGAACGATCTCGGTCGTGTCTCGGATTTCAGGTCGGTCAAGGTCGAACGCTTCGCCTTCGTCGAGCGTTATTCGCACGTCATGCATCTGGTGAGCCGGGTTCACAGCAAACTCAAGGCGGGAAGATCCGCCATCGATCTTCTGCGCGCGACCTTTCCGGCCGGAACGCTTTCCGGAGCCCCCAAAGTCCGCGCCATGGAGATCATCGAGGAGCTTGAGCCCGAGGCGCGCGGTCCCTACGGCGGATGTCTCGGTTATTTCGGTTTTGACGGAGATATGGATATGTGCATTACGATCCGGACGATCATGTTGAATAAAAATAAAATGTTTTTTCAGGCGGGCGCGGGCATCGTCAAGGATTCGGATCCCCGCCGTGAATATGCGGAAACCGTCAGCAAGCTTTCGGCCCTTATCAGTATCACCGTCGAAAGGAAAGGCTTTTTCCATCATGCTTCTGGTCATCGATAACTACGATTCCTTTACTTATAACCTTGTGCAATACCTCGGCGAGCTCGGCGCGGATCCGCGCGTCTGGCGCAATGATGAGATCACGATTGCGACGATCAAGCGTCTCCGGCCCAAACGCATCGTCATTTCTCCGGGACCGCGCACGCCCAAGGAAGCCGGTATTTCCTGCGATGTGATCCAAACCTTCAGCGGAAAGATCCCGATCCTCGGCGTTTGTCTCGGCCATCAGTCGATCGGTCATGTCTTCGGCGGGAAGGTCATCCGTGCCGCCAATATCATGCACGGTAAAACCTCGAGGATTTATCACGACGCGGACCCGATCTTTAAAAACATTCCGAATCCGTTCGTCGCCACGCGCTATCATTCGCTCTTGGTTGAAAAAAAATCCTTGCCGAAGGTGCTCAAAATCACGGCCTGGACTCTTTCCCGGGAAATCATGGGCCTCAAACATAAACTCCATCCCACCTGGGGCGTCCAGTTCCACCCGGAATCCATCATGACCGTCTCCGGCATGCAGCTTCTTAAAAATTTCCTGGATCTTTCCAAGTGAGCAGGATCCCCGGACACAAAGCGCAAAAAGGGTTCGACGAGGTGCTGACCCGGCTCGCCACGGGGCGATCCTTGTCTGTCGAGGACGCGCGCCGATCCTTCTTACTCCTTTTTAAAGGAGCGCTGTCTTTCGTAAAAGCAAAAAGTTTTCTGCTGCTGCTCGCCAAGAAAGGGGAGACCGCGGACGAACTCCTCGGCTGCCTCCGGGCGTTTCAGTCCCTTGAAAAGCCCGTCGGTCCCAAGATCCCCGGACTTATGGATACCTGCGGCACCGGAGGCGACGGCAGGCATACGATCAATATTTCGACCCTGGTAGCCCTGGTGATCGCCGGTGCGGGCGGCAAGATCGCCAAACACGGTAATCGCGCGATCTCGTCCCGTTCCGGAAGTTCGGATCTTATGGAATCCTTCGGCGTCAATCTTGAGGCCTCTACAAAAAAAATGATCGACGCGGTCCGGCGCCTGGGACTCGGCTATTTTCACGCGCCATTCCACCATCCGGTCTTCGCACGCATACAGTCCCTGCGCCGCGATCTGAGGCGGCGAACCCTCTTGAACCTCCTAGGGCCCCTGGTGAACCCGATGCGTCTGGATCATCAGCTGGTGGGAGTTTCGCGCAAAGAACTTGTCCCGCTCTACGCCAAAGTTCTTTCAGAGCTGGGCCGGAAAACCGCTCTCGTATGCCATAGCGCCGATGGAATGGATGAGATCTCGACCTCGGTCGCGACCACGGCAGCGTGGGTCACCCCGAACAAAATACGCATGGCCGTGATTCGGCCTGCGGCGTACGGCCTCCGGAGGGCATCGATCAAGGAACTTTCGATTGATTCGGTTCAAGAAGGCAGGCTCCGGGCCAGGAACATCCTGACGGGGAAAGAAAAAGGACCCGTGCGCGATACGATCATTCTGAATGCCGCTTTTGGACTTTTGCTGTGCGGTAAAGCCAAGACCGTCCGGCAGGGGATCACTCTCGCCCAAGCTTCCATCGATTCCGGCCTGGCCCTGGATATCCTCAATCGGCTCAAAACCCGGGCACGCTGACATGATCCTGAACGATATGATCCTTCAAAAGCGCAAAGACCTCGAGGAACTCAAGCAGCGCATGCCGCTTCAGCGTCTCCAGCGCATCATCGAAAAAACTGAACGGACCAAGCCCCGTTCTTTCCGCAATGCCCTTCTATCCGCGAGGCATCTCAACATCATCGCCGAACTCAAGAAAGCTTCGCCTTCGGAGGGCGTGCTGCGCGAAAATTTTCAGCCTCTTCGGATCGCAAGCCTTTATGAATATGCCGGAGCATGCGCGATTTCGGTCCTCACGGAACCCCATTTCTTCAAAGGCCGCCCCAGCTATCTGAAAACCGTCCGCCAGGTGACCCGCCTGCCGCTTCTCAGAAAAGATTTTCTCTTTGAACGTTATCAGCTTTATGAGACCGCGATCCTGGAGGCGGACGCGTTTCTCCTCATCGCCGCGATCTTGAGCGAGAAAGATTTGAAGGATTTGATCGCGCTTGGAAAAGAGCTCGGCATGGACGCTTTGGTCGAGATTCATTCGGACGCGGAACTCAAAAAAGCCATCGAGGCCGGCGCCTCGATCGTCGGGATCAATAACCGGGACCTGAAAACCCTGAAAGTCGATCCCGAGCGCGCCCAACATCTGATCCCGCATATCCCGAAGGGGACTGTCATCGTGGTCGAAAGCGGCCTCAGCACCCATGAGGAGCTCCTGAGGTACAAAAGTCTTGGGGCGCACGCCTTCCTGATCGGCTCCGCGCTGATGAAATCCGGGGATATCGTCGCGACCCTTCATAAGCTTCTCGGCAAAAAGGAAGCGGCCGTCGCGGAGGAACCCACATGACGCGCGTCAAGATCTGCGGCAACACGAATTATGAGAACGCCCGGCTCGCCGCGGACCTCGGCGCGGACTATCTGGGTTTTATCTTTGTCCCCTCCAGCAAACGGGTGGTCACGGTCGAAAAAACGGAGGAGATTCTGGCAAAGCTTCCGGACTTTAAAAACATCGTCGGGATCTTTTGCAATCAGCCCAAAAAGGAAGTCGAGACGATCGCCGAGCGTCTCGGACTTAAATTCCTTCAATTTCACGGCGAGGAGACCGCGCTTTACTGCGATTCGTTCATGCAAAAGGGCTATGAGATCATCAAAACTTTTCATGTGAAGGACTCCATGAGCCTGAAACGGATCGGCGAGTACAATGTCAGCGCTTTCCTTTTTGATACTTATTCGCGTTCCGACAAAGGCGGCAGGGGTATCCCGTTCGACTGGAGCGTTATTGAAGATAAGCCTTATGTCCATGACAAGCTTTTCCTGGCCGGAGGTCTCAATCCGCTCAATGTGACGAACGCCATTGAAAAGGTCCGGCCGTTTGCCGTCGATGTCGCAAGCGGCGTCGAATCAAGTCCCGGCGTCAAGGACCCTCAACTCCTTCAGACATTCCTCGAAAAAGCCAAAAAGACGGTACCCGGTTATGAGCGAAAAACTTGAATTCATCAAAAAACTGAAACCCCGCCTTCTTCGAATCGAAAAGGATTCTCTCTACCTCAAGCTTTTGGACGCGGTCCAGGAAAATCTTTTGCTCGAGGAGGTCTTTCAGAACCTCGAAGAGGGGGTCGTGATCACGGACGCGAAAGGATATCCGGTTTTTATCAACCCCAGAGGGGGAGACTGGCTCGGGAGTATCCGCGTCGCCGCAAAGCAGCCGGTTTGGAACCAGATCCCGGATCCCTCGGCCGCCGCGCTTCTGAGGGAAAATTTTCTCTCCGGCAAAGCACGGTCGGTCTTTGATCTCAAGACGCTGGCCCCGCGGGAGATGCGGATGCGCGTTTCAATCCTGCCCCGCGATCTGGGAGACCGAAAACGCTTTGTGATCTTGCTTTCAGACATCACGTCACGCACGGAGCAGGAATTCGAAGCGGCGATGCTTTCGCGCATGGAAAGCCTGGTTCGTCTGGCCGGCGGAATCGCCCACGAGATCGGCAATCCTCTGAACGCGATCGCGATCCACTTGGAACTTTTTAAGAAACGCCTCGCGGGGTTACCGGAGGCCAAACGCCGGGAGCTTGCGGATTCTTTGAGCGACATTCAGGATGAAACCCGGCGCCTTGACCGTATTCTCCGGAATTTTCTCAAAGCTACGCGACGGCCGCCGCTTCGTTTCCGTCTGGACGATCTGAACGAAGTGATCGCCGATGCCCTCTCTTTCCTGAAACCCCAGCTGGATGTTGGAAAGGTCCGCGTGAAATTCTCGAAAGACAAAGGGCTTCCGGTATTTCTGATGGACCGGGAACGGCTCTACTACGCTTTTATGAATCTGATTAAAAACGCTCTCGAAGCGATGCCTTTCGGCGGAACGCTCAAGATCGTAGTCGCTCATAAACAGTCCTGCGCCATTGTGACGGTTACGGACACGGGCTGCGGCATCGACGAAAAAAATATCACCCGGATTTTCGATATTTACTACACCACCAAACAGGAAGGCGCGGGGCTTGGACTGATGATGGTCTATGACGCCATCGCCGAGCACGGCGGCAAGATCGAAGTCGCGAGCAAATTGAACAAGGGGACTACGTTCAATGTTTTGTTGCCGATCCGCGAGCCCCAACTGCAACTGCCCGGCTACCCGGGAAGAGGTTAGACGTTATGTTCGAAAGCATCCTGCTCGTTGAAGATGAGGCGAGTTCCCGTAAGGGACTCGCCCAATTTCTCCAAGGCCTGGATTACGATGTCCTGACGGCCATAAACGGCAGGGAGGCCCTCGGACTTTTCAAAAAAGAAAGTCCTGACCTCGTGATCTCGGATGTCCGGATGCCGGAAATGGACGGGATCGCGCTTTTGGAATCGATCAAAGCCGACGCGCCCTCCGCTAAAGTCATCCTGTTGACGGCCTACGGCTCCGTGGAAGACGCGGTCAAAGCCATGAAGAAGGGCGCTTTCTACTATCTGACCAAGCCCGTCAATCTTGAAGAGCTTGAATTTCTTGTGAAAAAAGCCTTCAGCAGCCGCCAGTTGGAGGAAGAGAACAAAGAGTTGAAACAGGAACTTTTCAGGGAGCGCTACGATCAGGGCCAACTGATCGCGCAGTCTCCCCAAATGACGGAGCTGCTTAAAGCCGTCGACAAGATCGCCCCCTCGAACGCCTCGGTCCTGATCGAAGGAGAAAGCGGCACCGGCAAAGAACTTATCGCTCGACGCATTCACGAACTCAGCCCGAGAAATCAGCATCCTTTTATCGCCGTCCATTGTGCCGCATTGACTGAGACGCTTCTCTCAAGCGAACTCTTCGGACATGAAAGAGGCGCCTTCACGGGCGCCGCGGACCGGAAAAAGGGGCGCTTTGAGCGCGCCCATCAAGGCAGCCTTTTTCTGGATGAGATCGGAGAGATCACCAAAGACACGCAGGTCAAACTCCTTCGGGTGCTCCAGGAGGGAGAGTTTGAACGCGTCGGCGGGACCAAGACGATCAAGGTCGATGTTCGTCTCATCGCCGCAACGAATAAAACATTACTCGATGAAGTGCGGCAGCAAAAGTTCCGCGAAGACCTCTACTACCGCATCAATGTCATCTACCTGAAAGTCCCGCCGCTCCGGGAACGCAAAGAAGACATCCCGCCGCTCGCGGAGGCTTTTATCCGCCAATATGCCGCGCTGAACGCAAAGAAAATTCGCGGGATTGAAAAAGACGCGCTGGACGCGCTGGTGCGATACGACTGGCCGGGGAATATCCGCGAGTTCAAAAATATCGTTGAGCGTATGATCGTTCTGAGTTCCGCGGACATGCTGACGCTGGATCAGATACCCGAAGATATCAGGCAGGAACGCTCCGGGACCCTGCGAACGAACGGCAGCGCTTCACTCCGGGGCATCACGAAGATCACGGATGCTGAAAAAGAACTGATCCGCAGCGCGCTTCTCGAGACCAAGGGCAACAAATCCACCGCGGCGGAAAAGCTCGGCATTTCCCGCCGAACGCTTTACCGGAAACTGGAAGAGTATAAACTCGCTTGATTCTTAATGCCGTTTTGTTACAACCCATCGCGCCATAATGTCTCATACATATATCCTTGTTTTACAAGCAAAAATTTTGAACGCTATAACTCATTGAAATTGCTATGGTTATGATTTTTAATTTTTATATGTTTTTGGCATGTTAATTGAGATAGAAGAAGTAGCATTGAAGTCATTAGCGAAAAGAGAGAGGAGAGTATTCCATGGGAAAGATTTTAGGCATTGATTTAGGAACAACCAATTCATGCATGTCGATCATCGAAGGGTCGGACCCCAAGGTGATCGAAAATAAGGAAGGGAACCGCACCACTCCTTCCGTCGTCGCATTCACCAAAACCGGCGAGCAGCTGGTGGGACAAACCGCGAAGCGCCAGTCCGTCACGAACCCGGAGAACACGATCTTCAGCGCCAAGCGTTTCATCGGCCGGCGTTTTGAGGAGGCGGGACATGAGGTTCAGATGGTTCCTTTCAAGGTGAAAGCCGGCAAGCACGGCGAGGCGGTCTTCAACATCCCGCAGGAAAAACGGGATTATACGCCGCCGGAGATCTCCGCCAAGGTCCTCCAGAAACTCAAAGCTGACGCGGAAACTTATCTCGGGGAAAAGATCACCCAGGCCGTGATCACGGTGCCTGCGTATTTCAACGATTCCCAGCGCCAGGCCACCAAGGATGCCGGGCAGATCGCGGGGCTCGAAGTCCTGCGTATCATCAACGAACCGACCGCGGCCGCGTTGGCCTACGGCCTCGACAAGAAAAAAGACGAAACCATCGCGGTTTACGACCTCGGCGGAGGGACCTTCGATATCTCGATCCTTGAGATCGGAGAAGGCGTTTTCGAAGTGAAAGCCACGAACGGCGATACGCATTTGGGCGGCGATGACTTCGACCAGAAGATCATTGATTGGCTGATCGCGGAATTCAAAAAAACCGAAGGCATCGACCTCAGCAAAGACCGCATGGCTATTCAACGTCTCAAAGAAGCCGCGGAAAAGGCCAAGTGCGAACTGTCCACGGCGCAAAGCACGGAGATCAATCTTCCGTTCATCACGGCGGACGCCTCCGGCCCGAAACATCTGCTTCTGACCCTTTCCCGGGCTAAACTCGAGCAACTCGTGAACGAGCTGATCGAACGCACCGTCGGCCCTTGCTTGCAGGCCATGAAGGATACCGGCGTGAAACCCGAAGACATCGATGAGGTGATCCTTGTGGGCGGCATGACCCGCATGCCGGCCGTCGTGCAGAAGGCGAAGGATCTTTTCAAAAAAGTCCCGCACCAGGGCGTCAACCCGGATGAGGTCGTGGCGGTCGGCGCCGCGATCCAGGGCGGAGTCTTGAAAGGAGACGTGAAAGACATTCTCCTTTTGGATGTGACCCCGCTTTCGCTCGGCATCGAGACCTTGGGCGGTATCATGACCAAATTGATCGAGCGTAACACCACGATCCCGACCCGGAAATCCGAAATCTTTTCGACCGCCGCGGACAATCAAACCGCGGTGACCGTGAAAGCGCTTCAGGGAGAGCGGGAAATGGCCGCGCATAACCGGGTGCTCGGGCTCTTCAATCTGGAGGGAATTCCGCCCGCGTCGCGCGGCGTACCGCAGATCGAGGTGAGCTTTGACATCGACGCGAACGGCATTGTTCACGTCTCAGCTAAGGATCTCGGAACGGGCAAGGAGCAGAAGATCCGCATCGAATCTTCTTCCGGGCTTTCCAAAGACGAGGTGGAGAAGCTTGTCAAGGAAGGGCAGGTTCACGCGGAAGAGGACAGAAAACAACACGAAGTCGTCACGGCGCGCAACCAGCTCGACAATCTCATCTATGGGACCGAAAAGACCCTGAAAGAACACGGCGATAAGGTCACGGAAGACGAGAAAAAGAAAGTCGAGGAGGCCTTGAAAGAAGCCAAGGCCTTGCTCACGAGCGAATCCAAGGAAGAGCTGGAAAAAGCCAGCCAGAAACTCGCGACCGCGTCGCATACGATCGCGCAGAAGATGTATGAAGAGGCCGCCAAAAAGGCCGGAAATAAGGCGGGGGCGGTCCCGGATTCCGGCGGCAAGAAGGACGACGGTGTCGTCGATGCCGACTACGAAGTCGTCGACGAGGAAGAAAAGAAAAAAAAGAAGGAATAACAAATTCAGGGAACGGGAAACGTTGGGCGTTTAACGCCGGCGTTTTCCGTTTTACGTTTTACGGCGCCGCCAAAGCCAAAGAAGAACTGATGCCTTACCGTACGAAATGGTTTTTGTTGTGCTTGATCTTGATGTTGGGTTTGCCTGGGCCTTGGGCCCTGGCTGTTCCACGCCTCAAGATCGATCCGCCCGTCAAAAAGATCCCGCTCGACCAACTCGCGATCCTGAAAATCCGACTCGAGTGGCCGCAAGACGAAGGACCGTATGAAATAAATTCCCGGGAGCCCATGCTCGAGAACCTGACCCTCGAAAAACAAAATCAGTCCCAGGAAACCGGCGCCGCCGTCCGTCATACCCTCACTTATGAGTTCCGTCCTGTCAAAAAAGGAGCGGCTGTCATTGATCCTTTTGAAGTCAGCTACCGGAAATCCGAGACAGAACCGTGGATCCCCCTCATGATCCCGGAACAAAATATGACGGTTGTTTCAAGCTGGCCGTTAAGATCGATCCTGATCGGGTTATTGATTGCGGCGGGATTTTTAGCGTTGATTTTGACGGGCTTCAAAGTGCGGACCACCCTGGCGGCTCGTAACGCCGCGAGAAATAGGCCCCCCCCGGATCCCAAACAAAGAATTTATGCGAAGGCGGAAGAATCGATTGCGACATTCGTCTCGCCGGATCCCAAAGAAAAACTAATTCACTGGTCGAATCTGCTCCGGACCGTGGTCGTGACCTACTATGACATCTCCGATGGGAAAACGACTCTTGCCGAGGTCCTTTCACGCCTCCGATCGAAGGGCCTTTTGGCGGGGGAGTGGAACGAGGTCTCGCGTCTTTTTGAACAGCTTTCCGAGATGCAATTTTCCAGGCAGGACATTCCGGCCCATGCGCTTGAGCAACTCCAAAAGACCCTCTTGCAATATGTAAGAGGCAAGATTATCATTGGCAACTTGAACGCTTGATCATTTCCACCCCGTGAGAGACTTAAATATTTTGGGTGGATTGTGTTGTATTAAGTATTTATTCCTATAACTATGAAACGCGCCGCTGGGGTTCACACGATCTCTAACGGGGCAAGAAGGAGAACTCTATGGACAGTTCGATCCAGGAAGTCAACGCCAAGATCCGTGAAGCCAACGCCTCGATCAAAGATCTCACCCGCGAGATCGGGAAGGTCATTGTCGGTCAACAATATCTCGTGGACCGGCTCCTCATGGCTCTTTTGGCCGACGGACACATCTTGATCGAAGGGGTTCCAGGCCTTGCCAAGACCCTTTCCGTACGGACCCTCTCCCAGGCCATTGATGCCCAATTCCAGCGCATCCAGTTTACTCCGGACCTCCTCCCGGCCGATGTGGTCGGAACCTTGGTCTATAACCCCAAAGACGGCCATTTTTCAACTAAAAAGGGCCCTATTTTTACCAATATCATCCTGGCGGATGAGATCAACCGGGCTCCTTCCAAGGTCCAAAGCGCGCTCCTGGAGGCCATGCAGGAACGCCAGGTCACGATCGGCAATGAGACCTTCCCGCTGCCGGTCCCATTTCTCGTCCTTGCGACCCAAAATCCGATCGAACAAGAGGGAACTTATCCGCTGCCTGAAGCCCAGGTCGACCGTTTCATGCTGAAATTAGTCGTTAACTATCCCAGCAAAAAGGAAGAGAAAGAGATCCTGGAGCGCATGGCAACCGGCAAAATGATCCAAGTGACGCCGGTTATGAACATTCACCAGATCATGGCCCTTCGAAAACTGCTGCACGAGATTTATATTGATGAAAAGGTGAAGGATTATATTCTCGATCTCGTATTCGCGACGCGCAATCCTCAGGATTACAAACTTCCGGACCTGAAGCCCCTAATTTCGTATGGCGCTTCGCCGCGCGCGAGCATCATGTTGACCCTGGCGGCCAAAGCACACGCCTTTCTCCAGGGACGCGGCTATGTCACTCCGGATGACGTCAAACAGATCGGATCGGACGTCCTGCGGCATCGCGTTCTTGTGACCTACGAAGCGGAAGCCGAGGACATCACCACCGACGATATCGTCAAAAAAATCTTCGATCAGGTCGAAGTCCCATAATTCTCAAGACCCATCACCCAAAGTTTGTCCGATAAGATCATCGGACGGACAAAGCTGATTTAAAAATAACCAAGATCCAATGACGAAGATCCCAATAATGATCAATCATCCAAATCAAATAACCCGACTGTTTTCCGACGATGGGTTATTGGATGTGGAATTTGTTTGATCATTGGTTCTTGGTTATTTAATCTTGGGTATTCCTAATAGAAGGTTCCCTGAAAATGATCCCCGCAGCGCTCCTTAAAAAAGTCCGAAAGATCGAGATCCGCACGACCCATCTGGTCAATGATCTTTTCGGCGGGGAATACGAATCCGTCTTCAAGGGACAGGGCATCGAATTCGCGGATGTTCGGGAATATGTCCCGGGGGATGATATCCGTACCATTGACTGGAATGTGACGGCGCGTTCGCTTCATCCTTTCGTTAAAAAATTCGTCGAGACCCGCGAGCTCACAGTCCTCTTTGCGGTCGACATGTCCGGCTCGCAATATTTCGGATCCGCCGATAAACTCAAATCCGAGATCGCGGCCGAAATCACTGCCATCCTTGCCTTTTCTGCCGTCAAGAATAACGACAAAACCGGACTCCTCATCGCCACCGAAGGCGTCGAGAAATTCATCCCGGTCAAAAAGGGAAGGAACCACGCCCTCCGTGTTATTCGCGAGATCCTCGGATATCAGCCCCGGAAGAAGAAAACCATGCTTTCCGGAGCCCTGGAATATCTCTACCGGATTCAGACGCGAACCTCGGTTATTTTTCTGATCTCGGACTTCATGGACGAAGGCTATGAAAAAGCCCTGAAGATCCTGAGCCGAAAACACGATGTCATCGCGATCTATCTTCGGGATGCTCTCGAGCGGCAGTTCCCAAAGGTGGGACTTGTGGAACTGGTCGACCGCGAAAACGGCGACACCTTGCTCGTCGACACGGCCTCGCCCCTGTTTCACAAGCGCTTTCGACAAATGGCGGATGCGCGACAAGCTTCTCTCGAAAAACTCTTCAAACGCCTTCAGATCGACTGTATTGAGATCCCGGCCGACACCTCCTATATCGAGCCGCTTTTCAGATTTTTTAAAAGCCGGGAGCGGGAGCGCAGGCGCTGATGATACGTTCACGAAAGGGGATAAGCGGATTTTCCGCCGTAATACGGCGGACGGATCTGTCCTCTCTCATCATCCTTACCGTTGCTTTTCTCATGACGGCCGGCACGCTTCGCGCAGCAGAGGACGCTATCAAGGTCACGGCCGAAGTGGATAAGGCATTCCTCACGATTGGAGACCCCGTCACGTACACGGTCACCGTCGAGCACGCGCCTGACATCCAGATCCTTTCCAATATTCCGGCTCCGGACTCCGATATCCTCGAGATCAAAAAAGTCGAGGACCTTAACAAAAAAGGAAAAAAGACCATCCTTTCAGGGAAAAAATTTATTCTCACGACCTACCGGCTCGGCGAGTTCATTCTCGGGCCCGTCACGATCCAATATCGCAAAGAAGGTCTACCGATCAAGAGCCTTCAGACGAACAAGCTTTACCTGACCGTCAAAAGCGTCGCGGAAGGCGAGTCCCAGGAAGACATTCGCGATGTAAAAAAAGTGGTCCCGTTCAAATGGCGCATGGGAAAATTCCTTTGGACGCTCCTTACGCTCGCGCTTTTGACGGCGGGTTATTTTCTCTTTCGATTTTTACGCGGTCAAAAGATCGCCCTGGTGCCCTCGGCACCGCCTTTGACGCCCGAGGAAGAGGCGCTTCTGCATTTGGGCGAACTCTATGAATCCGATCTTCTGAAACGCGGACTCATCAAGGCGTACTACCTGCGCCTCTCCGAGATCCTGAGGGTCTATTTCGAAAAACGCTACGGGATTCTTGCCGTGGAATCGACCACGTTCGAGATCCTGCGCGCGCTGAAACCTCAGCATCCGGATAGCGCGCTTTATCAGAAAATCCAATATGTTCTCGAGGCCGCGGACCTCGCAAAATTTGCCAAGTGGGTCCCGACCGCGCCCGAGGTTCTCCATCTCAACAAAAAATCCGAAGAGATCGTCAAGGAATCAGCGCCTCTTCCGGAACAAGCCCTCACGGAGACGCCTCATGGTGTTTAGGCATCCGGCATTCTTCCTGCTTCTGCTTCTGTTGCCCTTTGTTTTTAGGGGGTCCTGGCGCCGCGAAAAACTGGAATTCGCATTTTCTTCTTTGCAACTCCTCAAAGACCGGCCCGCGACCTCCCGAATGTTCTTTTTCAGGTTGTTGCCGGTCCTGCGCTTCGTCATGTTGGTGCTCCTCATTGCCGCGCTGGCCAGACCCTCGAACGTCTCGAGCGACAAGGAATACCAGACCCACGGCGTCGATATCGTGATCGCTCTCGATATCTCGGGTTCCATGCTCGCCGAGGATTTTCAGCCGGAGAACCGCGTCTTCGTCGCCAAACAGGAGGCCATCAAATTCATCAAAGGACGCGAAAATGACCGCGTCGGCCTTGTGGTGTTCTCCCAAAAAGCGTTCACGCAGTGCCCGCTCACGCTTGATTACCGGATCCTTGTGGAACTTCTTTCCGAGATTCGGGTCGGTATGATCGCCGACGGTACCGCCATTGGCATGGGCATCGCGACCGCGGTGAACCGCCTCCGGGACAGCGACGCGAAAAGCAAGGTCATCATCCTGATCACGGACGGGGAGAACAACGCCGGGAATATTGACCCGGTCACGGCGGCAGAACTTGCCAAAAGTTTTGGCATCAAGATCTACACGATCGGCGTCGGACGGGGGGGGATGGTCCCGTTCCCGATCGATGACCCGCTTTTCGGCAAGCGCTATGTCCAGGCAAATGTGGAGGTCGATGAAACGACCCTGAAGCGCATCGCGGATATCACCGGCGGTCTTTTTTTCCGGGCCCGCGATCCCGCGGCGCTTTCTGAAATTTACGAACGGATCAACAAGCTCGAAAAGAGTGAGGTCAAGGTCAAAGAATACCGCAGCTTCAACGAACTCTTCCCGATCTTTTTGATCCCGGCGCTCCTCCTCCTGCTCCTGGATATTCTTTTGCGCCGGACCCTCCTGATGAAGGTGCCCTGATGCAATTCTTCAAACCCGAATATTTTCTTTATCTCTGGCTGGTTCCGGCGGTTTTCGCACTTTTTATTTTCTCGCGCAAGCTTTGGAAAAAACGCCTGCGCCGCCTGGTCCGGGACGAAACGCTTCTCGCGAAATTGATCGAGGGATATCGTCAAGGCGAGTGGATGCTTCGCGCGGTTCTGACAACGCTCGCGGTACTTTGTTTTGTAGGGGCGCTTGCCCGGCCGCAATGGGGCGATGAAAAACGAAGCGTCCAGCGTAAGGGCGCGGACATTATTTTCCTGGTGGATACCTCACTCAGTATGCTGGCTGAAGACATCAAGCCCAGCCGCCTCGGCAAAGCCAAGTTCGAGATCGAGACCTTTATCCGGAATCTCCGCGGAGACCGCGTCGGCATGGTCGCCTTTGCGGGCTCGGGATTCCTCCAGACGCCCCTGACCCTCGATCATGCGGCATTTCTCCTGTTTCTGGATGCCGTTCAGGTCGGATTTCTTCCGGACCCGGGGACCTCACTCGTCCAAGCCATCCATTTGGCGATTAAGGCGTTCCCTCAGAAAGAACTCAAATATAAGGCCTTGATCCTCTTTACGGACGGGGAAGACCATGAAGGAGGCATTGAGAGGGCTATTGAGGAGGCCCAACAGGCTCATGTGCGCCTCTACGCCCTGGGACTGGGAACGGCGGAAGGGGAGCCCATTCCCCTCAAGAACGAGAAAGGGGAGCGCCAAGGCTTCAAAAAGGACCGTAGCGGGCAAATGGTGCTCACCAAACTCAATCAGCCCCTCCTGGAACGGCTAGCCAGGGAAACGGGGGGCCTCTACCTTCCCGCCACGCCCGGTGAAAAAGAGGTCGAGGTCATCCTCAAACATCTCCGCGGATGGGGCGAGCAAAAGTTTGAAGAAAAAATGATTGTGGAGCGGGAAGACCAATACCAGGTATTCCTGATCCTTGCGTTGATCCTCCTTATCGCTGAAATGCTGATCCGGAGGAAAAACAAAAAGAATCCCGCGCTCCTGGCCTGTCTCGCGTCTTTTTTTCTTTTCACGGGATTCTTTGAGACCTCACAGGACACGATCAAAAAGGGCAACGACCATTTCCAGAACAAGCGCTACCAGTCGGCGCTAGAAAACTATCGCAAGGTCCAAATCAAAAACCCGGACGCCCCGGAAGTGCTTTACAATCTCGGAACCGCGCTTTACAAGGTCGATTCTTTCCAGGAATCAGCCCAAGACCTCGATCATGCGGCCGCCAAGGCCGAAGACCCGCGGCTGAAGGCTCGCGCGCTTTATAACTTCGGCAATACCCAGTACCGCCTCGGGAATTTTGAACAAGCCATCGACTCCTATAAAAAAGTCCTGGCGATCGATCCCACCGATAAGGATTCCAAATACAACCTGGAGTTCCTCCAGAAGCAGAAAAATAAATTTGAGAAAAAAGACCAAGACCGGAAAAAAGAAGACCCAAAAAAAGATTCACGGCAAAACCAGCAAAAGAACCGACAGGATCAACAGCCGCAACAAGGTCAAGGCCGGCAAGACCAGAAAAATCAAGGCCAGGGTCAGCAAGATAAGCAAGATCAGAAAGACACGCAACAAAAGCTCTCGCCGAGCCAGAGTCAGCCGCAAGATCAAAAGGATCAGAGGGAGCAACAGCAAAACCAACAGCAACAGAATCAGGAACAAGGCGAGCAGGATCAGAAGAATAAAGAACAACAGCAAAAAGACCAGGCGCAAAAAGAAAGAGAAGAACAGCAACAACGCGCGCAGGAGCAGAAAGACCAGGAAAGAAAGGATCAGGATGAGCAACAGCGGCAGCAGCAAGATCAGCAAAAAAGTGATTCGGAGAAGCGGCAGGGGCAAGCGAAACAGCCTCTCCAGGGTCAGATGAGCATGGATAACGCCCTAAACCTTCTGGATGCCCTCAAGGAATCCGAAAAAGAGCTCCAGGACCTTCGCCGTCCGCCGGTCAATAAGAACCCGCCTCCGGTGGATAAGGACTGGTAAAAAAAATCACCTTACCGAGGGAGAATATTTATGAGCCTCATGGAGCAAATCGAAAAGGATGTTATCGCCGCGATGAAGTCCAAAGATATTGTCAAACTCTCAACGCTCAGGATGCTCAAAAGCGCCGTCGTGAACTATCTGATCCATGCTAAAAAGGACAAGGCGGATGATCCGGAGGTCCTCGGCATGGTGGCCAAACAGGCCAAACAGCGCCGGGAGAGTCTTGAAATCTTTGAAAAGGCCGGTCGCAAGGACCTGGCGGATCAAGAGAAGGCCGAGCTCGCGATCCTGGAGGATTATCTTCCTAGGCAACTGACGGATGAAGAACTGAGGGTGGAAGTCCGAAATGCTATTAGAATATCGGGCGCCGCCGGCCCATCGGACATGGGAAAGCTTATAAAAATCCTCATGCCAGCCATCCAGGGAAAAGCCGACGGCAAGCGCGTCCAGGAAGCTGTCAAGACCCTTCTGAAATAGTTTCAAGCGACATCCCGAAGAAACATCCTAGGGGCCCCGTCTCTCTACGCTACTTTACATAAGATATATTATAGGTCGTATTCGCGCCATGTCCTCCCTACGCAGAGGTTGTCATTCTTGAGCTACCGTCCTTTTGCTTCCCGGGAACGGAAACTCTTTAGCGATGCCGCGACGTCGATCAAAGCCCCTTCCAGATAAAGCGCTCCCGTAAGACAGGCTTCGCGGACGTAGCATTTCTCTACAAGAAATGTACTTAATGAGAGGCTATCAGCCTGTAACAAAAGCTTCGAAATTAGCTACTCGTTGCCTTTTTCACGCGGCCGCGGGAGAAGATCGGTTTTGAGGCAGGTCACATGATCGATAAAAAGAACGCCGTTCAAATGATCCACTTCATGCTCCACGCAGATTGCTTCGATCCCAGTGCTGACCTTTTCATGGAATTCGCCTTGCGTGTCCTGCCACCTGAAACGCACCCACCGGTGGCGTTTCAGGAACGCCGTATAATCCGGAAGGCTCATACACCCCTCTTTGCGCGTTTCCGGTTCCCTCGTTTCAAGGATCACGGGGTTGACGAGAATGAGACGCTCCGCTTGGGGTTCGCGTTTGGAAACATCCACGATGGCAACGGCCCTGGCCGTCCCGATCTGCGGCGCCGCGATGCCGATCCCGCGCGGCTGGCTTTTCATAACGCGCACTAACGCGGCCACAAGTTTCAAAAGCGAACGGTCGAATACCGTGACCCTCTGCGCTTTTTTCCTGAGAATCGGGTTCGGAAAGATCCTAAGAGACGCGGGGTTCATCAGGGATTACAGAGAAACGCGTTCCAAAGGCCGGGTCTGAATCTCAATCATTAATTTCCGAGAGACCTTCGCCAAAAGGGTTTTGAGTTTTGCCAAAACCGTTGTTCCGGGGACATCCACTTCCAGAAGCATCGCGTAGGTCGTCTTGGCGCCCTTGCCAAGGATGCGGCTGTCGAGATCCGTGATATTGACCCGGAGCCCCGCCAACGCCCGGCTCACTTCATACACGATCCCGGTACGGTCCTTTCCGAATGCGGTCACGATATAGGGAAGGCATCCGGACGCATGCTTTCTCCCGCGCGAGATCTTCCCTGTCAGTTCCGTCATGTGACAATCCATGGACCACGGCGCGGAGCCAAGGATCTCAAGACCCTGCGCGACCCGCGCTACGGACGAAGGCGACGGAAGACACGCCGTCATCATCATGGCGAATTGCCCCTCCAAAAGAGTCATGCTGATATCTTCCAGGTTACAGCCCCGGGCGAATAAAAGGCCGCTCAGTTTGGCGATAATCCCGGGCTTGTCTTTACCGCTGACCGTGATCAGGATTTTTTTCATTTCTTCTTTCCCTCCAATATTTTAGAAAGCGCGTCCATGCCCCGCTGAATCATCTGATCCTGTTCCGAGATCGGCTCTCGCGGTTGAGACGGCCCGCTCGGGGTTGAGGCCGTTCCGGTCTTTGGGGAACCGAGCACCTTGGAAAGCCGTTCCATCCCCCGGTTCAGAAGCTGATCCGCCCCGCTTTGAAGCAGCCGCGAAGCGATATACGAAAGATCCGGCTGGACCGAAACATCTGGAAAAACGCCGCCACAGCGAAACGGGATCGTCACCTGACCGTTCGGGTCCGACAAGAATTTCAATTCCCGTATTTTCCTCATGAGATACCCGGAAAGTGACCGCGAAAATGCGAGCTGCATCGAACCCTCCGCGCGTTTATCCGAGATCCCATAGTTGCCTTGACCGCTCAACTGATAGTTCGGATGCGTGAGCCGGAATTCACTCACGCTCGCCCGCCCCCCTTGCGCGGCATATTTGACCCGCAGGAACTGAAACGGCGTATCGCGACCTTTCAACATTTCGCTCACCTCCGGAGGCAGATCCCCGCCCAAAGCGGTCGTGATCGCGAGTACCGGAGAAAGCTTGTCGAAAATCTCCTGGATCAGGTTCCGGTTCCGAAGAGCTCCATCCTTGATCTCGAGCGTTCCATGCCCCGCGAGCGAGCGCGTTATAACATCGGGATTGGCTCCGTCAAAGATGAGGTTCGCCCCGGCGCTGAGCCGTCCGGTCACATACTCGCCTTTTTTATAGGCCTCGGGAATCACGGAATCCATCTCCAGATCTCGGATCTCAAGCGCTCCCTCAAAATGGGGCATGGTACGGATCACTTTGAGCAAGCCCCTGAACACGACTTGTTCCGGGCCATAGCGAAGCACAAGGGCCAACGACTGTGCCTTCAGATCGAGATCCCCTTCCGTCTCCAGATTTTTGGGGGTAGCGCCCAATACCGATCCGCCAGCGGTGAAATGCAACGGTGAAACCGCGGCCTTCTGAAGAACCTCCGCCTCAAGCTTTTCAATATTCATCCGGAAAGACGGCACGACGGTTTCATCCACAAAATGAACGATCCCGTCGCTCACGAGCACTTTCCCAAGACTGAATTCCCACCCTTGAGTCAGATCCGCGATACCCTGCGCTGGACTCGCGAGAGCGGAGACGCCCACATCTTCCGCCACTTCGGCCACGGGCATCCCTCTGCCCTTGGAACGCATGGGCTGAGTCATGGGCGGCGGCTTCGCAAGAGTATCGGAGATTTGCCAATTCCAGTTCCCGGCGGAATTGCGCCTGATGAAGATCTCCGGACTCCGGATCAAGGCCTGCGACAGACTCAAGCGCTTCTGCCAGATCGAGATCAGATTCACATCAATTTGGACACTCCGGCTTTGCAGAAGTTTTTCGAGAGTTTGAGGATGATAGAATTTGAGGCTATCCACTTCAAGCCGAGGCTGGGGCCGCCAAGCGAGCCGTATCTTCCCAAGCTCCATGCGAAAACCCGTCCGTTCGGTAAGTTGTTTTTCCAATTCCGAGCGGAACATGTTGGGATCGAAGTTTCGCAGCATGATAAAACTGACCGCGCCTAAAACAATCCCGAGGATCAGAAGCGCGGTTAAAAAGCCAATAAGGAATTTCAGGAGGCCTCGTAGGACCATAGACCTTCGCCCTTCTTCCTGGCTTCCTCCTGGACCTTCAGGAATTTGGCTTTATGGCTGAAGTCCTGGGTCTCGGCGACTTTAGCGGCTCCGACTTTCACAAGAAATTCATTGAGAAGAACTTCCTGCTCGTCAGGGACCTCATTCAATTTAAACGGAAATTTCACGTATTTTGCCTGGAGATACGCGTAGGCGGACTCTTGGGCTCCCGGAGCGGGATGGATCAGCAACTGAAATTTCAGGTCCTGCTTCTGCGCAAGGACCCGCAGGACCGAGATCCCCTCCGCGTCCATCTGGATCCCCGCCAAAACAACCCGTTTTCCGTCGGCGAGCGTCAGCGTCCCGTCCCCACCGACCTCCGTGACAACCTCCGCGCAAAGAATCGCCGGCGCCCCGATCAGCAGAACCAGTATCATGAAAACAAAAATCGCCTTTTTCATCTCTTCCTCAAGGACGCGCTGAAGGCGTCTTATGACGGAAAGCGTTTATAGCGGATCATTTCCCCCTTAGCATAAATACGGCCTTGCGGAAATTTTGAGGCCGTAAGATCGGGCCAATATTGCATGTGAATAACCGCCTCCGCCTGATGATTTTTCCTGGCGACTTTGAGGATCTTCTCATTCAGCAAATCCCGCAAATAAGCCTCCTGCGAGATATTCTCAAAGCGACCGAATGTGATCCACTCCCAAGCCTGGCCGAAGATTCTCCTGTAGGAAATCCGGGGTGCCGGGCGATCGACCTCGATCGAACCGAGCGAGTCGTACGACGGGTTGAGATCGCCCTGTATCGCGACAACCTTCTGCACCCTGGAACATCCACCATGCATACCCAAAATCATGACCACACTCAACATCAAAGCCCATGAATATTTCATGTTAAATCCCTCCGTTGAAGTTTCTATCCTTGTCTGAAACTTGATTTCTTAAATGGTTGACAAGGATTGCCCCAATTTCAACTTCGCCGAAATTGATAAATATTGGGACTATCCTTGTCTGAAACTTGATTTCTAAAATGGCAGTTGGAACGGCCCCCTCCCGTCAGAGGCGGGATGATCGACATTGGGGACCATTATACCTTTCGTTTACGGCAAGTGTCTGATCTTTTGCTTGGCCCATGCGAGCGCCTCTTCGCGGGTCTCATGCGTTCCTTCCAGCTGAAGCTCGTAAAGTTCTTCAAGCACCGGTTTCATGGCCGGACCGGGCTTCATGCCAAGGTCCATCAGATCGTGCCCGTTCACGAGCGGCTTGGGTTTGAGCTCCTCATTTGCGTACTCCTTGAGCTTGTCCTGGAGGAACGCGAGATTATCCAGCATCCCGTGGCTCGCCGTGCAATCCGCGCGGTGGAGCTCCATTTCGTCCTTAAAATGCGGGCGGCTGATGAATTGCTTCAGTTTCCCGGCCCGCATTTTCTGAACCTCCATGAATTTCATATGATTGGCCACGCATTCCGCGACGCCGTCGATCTCCTCGTTGGAGAATCGCAGCCGTTTCATGATCTCACACGCGATCTTCACGCCTTCCTCGGAATGCTCGTAAAAAGTCAGCCGCCCCTTGCGGATCGCGGCCGTCTTGGGCTTCCCGATATCGTGAAAAAGCGCGGCAAACGCAAGAGTTGTCGAGACCGGAGGATGAAAATGCTCCAGAAGGAGCCGGGTATGTTCATAGACATCGCCCTCGGGATGAAAATTTTCGGGCTGCTTGACGCCGCGCATTGTCTCGACCTCGGGAAGGATCTCTTTCATAAGCCCCGACTCGGAAAGAAGCACGAAACCCCGCGCCGCGCCGGCTCGCGTGAAGATCTTCACGATCTCTTCGCGGATCCGCTCAGGGCTCACGGCATGAATCCCGGAAGCCTGCTTGCGAAGCGCGTCCCATGTTTTTTTCTCGATCTCAAAACCCAGCGTGGAGGCAAAACGGATCGCCCGGAGAAGCCGGAGCTTGTCTTCTTCGAAACGGGCTGCAGGATCCCCGATAGCGCGGATCACTTTCAGGGGCAGGTCTTCGAGACCCCCCACAAAGTCGATCACTTTCTCCGCGGACGGGTCATAAAACATCCCGTTCACCGTAAAATCACGCCGCTTGGCGTCTTCCTCGGGCTGGGTGAAGGCGACATGGGCGGGATGACGGCCGTCCTGATAACCGCCTTCGCAGCGGAAAGTCGCCACCTCGAACGGGGCCTCTCCTTCCACAACGATCATCACGCCGAATTGCTTACCGACGGGGATCGTCTTGCGGAAGATCTTCTCGACCTCGTCAGGCGTCGCAGTCGTGGCGATATCAAAATCCCGCGGCCCTTGGCCCATCAGGTGATCGCGAACGCAACCCCCCGCGAAATAGGCGGTGAAGCCCCTCTCGCTTAGGGTCTTGGCGATCGCGAACGCAAGCCGTGCTTTCGGTTCGCTAAGGTCCATCGGTCCGGGATTCATTCCGCTCCATCGGTTAGAGACTGAAAAAATCGCGGGCCGCCTTGGCTCCCGCGGATTTCTGATAATCCTGGTAATCGATCAGCATAAGATCCGGCCGTTTTTCCGCAAGACGCCGGGCTAGCTGAAACCGTTCGGCCGGATGTGTTTCAAGACGGCGGCTTGCGATATATTTAAAAACCGCCCCGCAGGCCGGACAGGATTGGGTCGCGTAGGCATTGATCCCGAGCTCATTGCAGGAAGCACAATTCCCCGAGAGATCTCCGATAATCAGAAGATTTTTTTTTACCTCTTCAAGATCGAACGGCTGATAGGTCCTTAAATAATGCTGTGCCATCGCTACTCATCCTTCGCGTTATATCTTGGTCACCCTATCTCCGGCACGGACACGGGACTGCACCTCCACGCCGAAATCATCGCCTTTTCTGGCGATCAAAACCGGCTGGTGATCGATTTGCATGGAAGCGACCTTTTGGGTAAAATTGGTGGTATGTCCCTTGAAATGCAGCTTATCCCCCACGCGGATCGTCCCAACCTTGATCTTAAGCACCGCAGCATTGACGTGCGGGAAATAATGTGTCACTTCCGCGATCGGCAATGCCGCCAAAGCTTCTTTGACCATGACCGTCGGCTTTTTAGAGGCCGCTTTTTTCTTCGCGGTTTTGCCCTCAGACCTGGGCGCAGCTTTTTTAGCCAACCGCTTCTTGGCCGATTTTGTCACTTTCTTTTGAGCGATTTGGGCGGTTCCTTTCTTTGGGGCCTTCTGGAAAGATTTCCCGGTTTTCCGGGACTTGGAAGAGCCTAAAAGTGCTTTGCCGAGCTTCTTTAAAAACTTCATGGTGTCCCCCCGTTAGAGTTTTAACAGTGTGAAACAAGATTTTCGGTCGACGATGATAAAAACAATAAACATCATTACCCTGTCAAAATCTTTGGGACCCCAACGGGGTCAATCCTTCGGTGAATGGCGAAACGGTTTATGAATCTTTTTCCAAAACGATCTCTCTGGGCGTTGGTCCGGTCACCTCCCCCTGATGCTGCTCCAGCACATTCAGCCGGTTCCGGAGTTTCTGGAACCGCTGCTCGGTTTTCTCATACGCCGTGCGGGCGTGCGCCAGATGCCCCCCGATCTTCTCAAAATCCGTAAGACACTGCTCGAGATCGACTTCCAGCTGACCCAGATTTTCAAGAATAATCTGCGCCGAACGTTCGATCCGCATGCCTTTCAAGCCCCGCACGATCGCCTGGAGATACGCGTAAAAACTGTTCGGCGAAACCGGGATCACTTTGCACTTCATGGCGTAGGACGACAAACTTTCGTTCTGGGCGTCATCCTTGATGATCGTTTCATAGTAAATGCTTTCGGACGGAATATACATCAACGCAAACTCAAACGTGCCTTCTTCCGGAAGAATGTATTTCGTCCCGATATCGTCGATATGTTTTTTGACATCGCGCCCGAACACCTTGCGGGCCTCCGCCCGCTTTTCGTCGCTCCCCGCTTCCAGGATCCGCTTAAAATTCTCCAGCGGGAACTTCGCATCCACCGGGATCAATCCGTCCCCGAGCCGGATGATCGCATCCACCTGCGACCCGTTCGCGAAACGGTACTGAAGCGAGAAGTGGTCTTCCGGCAGGATCTGGCGCAAAAGTTCCGCGAGCAATAGCTCCCCCATCCCGCCGCGAAGTTTGGGAGCGCGGAGAATGTCATGAAGCGACGCGATATCCTTCCCGATATCCATCATGGACTGCGTGGCATGCTGCAAGACCCCGAGCCGGTGCTGAACATCCCCCATCACCTGCCGGTAACTCTGCTGGTTCTCCTGCAGGAACTCTGAGTTCTGTTTCATCTGATCGTTCATCTGCCGGGAAAGCGCCGAGATCTGGTCCTGGAGCGTGGTATTAAGATTGTGGAGTTCGTGCTGGAGTTGGAAAAAAGGCTGGAAGGATTTATCGGCGGCGTCTGACCGCTTGGACAGGCGCTGAAAAAGCCCCAACGCCGCGGCAAATCCGCAGAAGGACGCCGTAATCGCAATCAGAACCAAAAGAGAAATATCCATGGCGGATTATAAACGATTATCGCTTCGCTGTCATTGCGCGGTTATGCATCGACACGCGCGCAACGGGCAGCACTCAACGAAAAACTTTGACGTTGTGCTTTGCGCATTGAGCGTTGCGCGTTATTTAATGAATGTAATATTGATATCTTCGCGATGCGCGGCAGGCTCGGAATAGACCGCGATGCGGCTGCCGGTGCTTTTCTCAAGATACCGAAGTGCTTTCTTTTCCTGCAGGAGCAACCGCTCCGCGACCTCCGGATGTACATACGCGTTCACGATACGGTCCCGGGAATCCTTCAGGGATTTACGCAATTCCCGAATGACCTGGATCGACATCGTCGCGGTCGATTTGATATTGCCCTTCCCTTCGCAGTAGGGACAGGTGTCATAAACGGCGCTTTCAAGCGACGGGCGCATTCTTTGGCGCGTCATCTGGATCAACCCGAGTTCCGAGACCTGCACCAAATGGGTCTTGGCGCGGTCTTTGCTCACCGCTTCCTTGAAGCTATTGAAGAGATTGCGCCGGTGCTGGCCCTGTTCCATGTCGATGAAATCGATCACAATGATTCCGCCGATATCGCGGAGCCGGAGCTGGCGCGCGATCTCCTGCGCGGCCTCCATATTATTCCTGTACACCGTCTCTTCAAGCCCTTTATTATTCCCGGTGAACTTCCCGGTGTTGACGTCGATCGCCACCAACCCCTCGGTCTGTTCGATCACAATGTAACCGCCCGACTTCAGATGAACATTCTTCTGGAACGTTCGCGCGATCTCTTTTTCGATCCCGTGGCGTTCAAAGAGACTTCCTTTTTCCCTCGCGAACTCGATTTGCATGTCTTGGCCCGGCATATAGACCGCGGTGAACCGCTTGAGCTTCTTGAAGATCTCGGGGTGATCCACGATGATCTTGGTGGTTTCCTCGTTCACATGATCGCGGATCACGCGCTCCACCAACCCCAGTTCCTGATGGATCATGACCGGCGCTTTCTTAGCAGAGATCATCCCGTGAATCTTTTTCCACAGCCGGATCAAATAGCGGATATCGCGGGTGAAGGCCTCGTCGCTTTTTCCTTCGGCGTTTGTCCGCACGATGAACCCGACCCCTTTCGGGATCTCAAGATTTCGGAAAATGCCGCGGATGCGATCGCGTTCAGCGCGGCTCTCCACGCGGCGGGAAATGCCGATCTTCGATTCGCCGGGCATCATGACAAGATAACGCGCCGGGATCGAAAATTGCGTCGTGAGGCGCGGCCCCTTGTTTCCGAGCGGCTCTTTGACGACCTGGACGATGACCTTCTGCCCAATCTTCAGAACCTCTTCGATCCTCGGCCGGCGCTGTGGCGGATGATGCGGATTCCGCCCGCCGTGGCGTTCTCCCTGCTGATGCCTTCCGCGACC
>JAHFHJ010000001.1:45122-50834 GCA_023246985.1 Candidatus Omnitrophota bacterium
CCCTGACCTTGGATTTGTCCCTGGATATTGCCTTCAATCACAACGCCTTCGGCAGGCTTAACTTCGGTGACCGTTCCTTCTGCTTTTTTTTCTTCTCCCTCATCGAACTCGGCGTCCAGATCCAAAGGGGAACGGAGCGCGTCGCCGACATAGAGAAACCCGTCTTTCCCGGTCCCGATGTCCACAAACGCGGCGTCAATCCCCGGGATCACGGTCTTTACGATCCCTTCGTAGATATTTCCAAAAAGTTTTTTGGAATCCCCCCGCTCGATATAAAATTCTTCCAGCCGGCCGTCCTCGAGGATGGCGACCTGTTTTTCATTAGCATCCTGTGAAATTAAAATTTGTCGCTCCATGAACCGAATTTCCTTTCGTTAGCACTATAAAAATGTCCGTCATTCCGAGACGCTGCTCTTCAAGGGGACAATCCCCTTCAAAATGACGCGAGGGTGATTGCTGTTGAGGCGGAAACCGAAGGACTGAGGGCAGGCGTCAAACTTATGGGGAAGAAAAAGCGTCAACTATTCCGAGGCGAAACCTACGAACCCTAAGGCCTGTCGAAAGCCTTCCTTGAGAACTAAAAGACCTGCCTGGCTTTGCCGGGCGCTAGGCCGGTTTGTCCTTGTTCGCGTTATCCGAAACAACTGGCTCCTCAGAACCTTTCACGCCCGGCGCGGCATCCGTTGCAGCCGTTTTTTTCCGGGACTGATCGTTTTGTGACTGGTTATTCTTCCCGTCAACTTTGGCACCCACAGGCTGTCCCTGTGAATCCACCGTAGTAACTGTTACAAAAAAGAGTGTTTCGACTTTTTGAGTACTTGGATTTGTCGTTGAAGATGGGTTTTTTGATCTAAACAGCTTACCAATCAGCGGAATATTCCCTAGATAGGGCACCTTATCCTCCTGGACACCCGTTTGATCGGTCAATAAACCACCAATAGCGATCGTTTGTCCGCTTTCGATCAGCACTTGCGTCTTTGCTTTAGTCGTATCGAACCGGGGGGCCTGTATTTGATCCGTGCCAAAGGTTTGGTTGATTCCGACAGCACTCACTTCGGGAGCTAAATCAACCAGGATTTCTTTCGCAGAATTAATGTGCGGCGTCACATTCAGCACCACTCCGGTGTTGCGATAGCTAAAACCTGTAACCTCCATGCTCCCCGTTGTTTCATTTCTCTCAAAACTGGGGATGGGAATTTCCTGCCCCACTTGTATCAATGCCGTCTGGTTATTTAAAACAACAATCCGAGGATTAGAGATCACCTTCGTATTAACTCGCCTTTCTAGCATATTTAACACCGCGGAGAACCCCGAGAAATCCAATGTTCCATAGGTAAAAGCTGGCGTTGGCGACTGCGTGGGCGCGATATCGGGAAACGCGCGAGGGTTTATTTGATTTTCATAAGTTACGGAGTTAGGTGCCGTGATACCGCGAGCCACTGGAAAAAATTGCTTGATGCTAGTAAGAAGATTGTTATCGGCCGAAGGAAAGGGTAACGTCGTGGGGCGTTTAGAACCTGTCACTGATACAGCGGGGGTCCATTGAATGCCAAGTTTGTCCGTATTAGAAAGATCGGTTTTGATGATTTTAGAATCGATGAAGGCTTGCGAAGTGACTTGATCGAGTTTTTTTATGACTTCACCGATCCGGTAAAGGTTGGTGGGAATATCGGTCACGACCACCATATTCGTACGCTCGGAAATCTTGATGCGGCCGCGTTCGGTCAGGATATCCGCGATGGAGGTCTGAATCTCACTGGCTTTGGAGTAGTTCAAAATAAAGGTCTTGGTCTCGACCGGCTCAAGCTTCATGTTGTCACGGGTCGTGATGCGGATGATATTGCCGTCCCGCTCGTAAACATAGTTGTAGGTCCTCAGGATCACATCGAGCGCTTTATCCCAAGGAACATTATCAAGCCGCACGGTCACGAAGCCTTTCACTTCCGGACCTGCCACGATATTGACATTGCTTTTCATGCTCAACACGCGCAGAACGGTCCCGATCTCGGCATCCTTGAAATCCAGGCTGATGGCGTCACTGGATCCAGAAGAAACGGGAGCGGTCGCAAAAGCGGGAGCCGCGGAAGACACGGGCGTCGGCGCCGGATCCGGAACGGAGGCCTGCTGAACGACTGCGGTCGGAGCGGGATCTGCGGCATAAAGAACGCCGGTCACACACGCCGGACACACACACACCGTTGAAAGAATTAAAACGCTGAGTGGTTTATTCATCGATTTACCGGCTGGCAGTGTATCATGAATGTTATTTTTTGTCCTCTTCTCTCATCAAAAGCGTTTTTTCTTCTCCGGCCGCCGAAATCACGACATGGTCCTTTTGGATCTTCACGACCCTCGCTTCCCCCACGGCATCCCCCACCTGATAGGACTTCCCGTTCAAAATAGCCATCGACCGGCCGATCGGATCGTAAATAATGCCCTCGATGCGGACGCCTGACGAAACAGTGTTCCCAAAGGCGCTGTCCGCGGCGTTAAGCGGCACGAACGGATCCCGCCTTTCCCCGGCATCATAAGTAATTTCCTGAGCGCCAAATGAAACCGTCGACCAAGTCAAAAGCATCAGCCCGAAAATAATTTGTACGGCCGCGTTATTTTTTGACATTATTCTTTCCCGTTGCCGATACGGCTGAAGGCGCCGGAGGCGGAGCCGACAGGATTGCCCAAAGCTTCAGTTGCGCGATATGCCGGTCCGGCATTTTTTCAGCCGGCACGATTTGAATGCTTTGGATCCTCAAAAGCTTCTCAGAATTCTCAAGGCGGCTCACGAACCTTCCCAGGTCGTGGTAGCGGCCCTGCACCGTAAATTCATAACCGCTCGGCTGGTATTTTAAGTGATAGGGCGCCGGAAAAACCGTCTTCTCGCTCATGGGCTTTGAGGCCAGCACCTCCACGCGCGACTCTGTGGCCATTTTTGAAACCTGCCCGAGCAGCGATTCCATTGCGTCCGCGGTAAAAATACGGGACTGCGTTTTTGAGATCAGATCCCCAAAGACTTTCTGATCCTCTTTCCAAAGAAGCTGCTTCCCATCGAGCACATTCATCTGACGGATCTGAGCCTCCATGCTCTGAACTTGCTGGCGAAGCATAGGTCGCTCGATCCACGCCGGAATGATCAGAAAAACAAGGACCAATAAAAAACCAGCCACTCCGGAAACAATGGCTACCCATGCTTTTTTATCGACACCTTTCGCGAATTCTATAATAGCGGCGAAGGTCCACTGGTTGATCGGCTTCATGGCTTTTTCGTCACTCCCCAATCCAGATTGGCGGTAAAGGCGGTTCCGTCGACCTTCTCTTTGATCTCCTTGGAGGTCGTCAACATAAACACCGTTTCGGACGGCAGCTTCGTTTTCAGCTTCTGTAAAAATTCTTCGATCTGCTCAATCCCGGTCTGTGTCCGGGAGGGCAACACCACCCCTCTCAGGGTCAAGCGGCATCCTTCCCCGTCCCGCTCGGCCTTCAGCTCCGTGAGCCATCCCTTGGGAGGAAGGAACTCGCTCGCCCAGGAAAGGATCCGGGTCACCGATTCCGTATTCAGAACATTTTTCCGAAGAAAATCATTTTCGCCCCGCATTTCGATCTCGATCTTTTTTTCCAGGGTCTTGAGCTGTCCCATCCGAGGACTCAGAGGCATCCACTCTTTCTGAACGCGCTTGTAAGCTGCGCGGCCCTTAAGATAATCTCCGTAGAAAAAAAATGTCAGAAGAAGAAAAAGCGTGCCGGCCAGGATCGCGAGCGGGATATAGGGGAAACGCGACGAGGTCTTCGTACCTTGCGGGAGTTCCCGGGGCAATAGATTGATCTTGATCATGCGTCGCGAAGCCCCAGACCCAGCGCCACGGGTAAAAGCGGCGCGTTCGTTTTAAGGAGCGTTTGATCGACTTCCGGAGCGCATTGGATCTTCGCGAGGACATCGATATTCGATACGGGAAGCTGCAATCCTTCACTCAAGGCTTTCAAAACCGCCGGGTGAGACATTCCGCCGGACAGGAAAAGCTTCGCAAGAGACCTGGATTGCCCGGACTGTTCGTGATAGTAGTCCAAAGAAACGCGCAGGTCCCCGATCAGTCCCTCCAGGCTTTCCGAAATAGCCTGCGTCTCTTCCGGTGAAGAAGCTTCCTGGCCCTCAAAAAGTTTTTCGATCCTTTCTTCCGTAAGGTTGGAGCGGGTCTTAAGGCGTTTGTGAAGGTCCAGCGTCCCATAGGAGAGATCGCGGATAAAGCGGGGCTTCCCGTCTCGGACGATCCCGAGGGTCGAGATCTCACCCCCCAGATCCAGCAGGCCCACATGACCCGAAAAATCCCCGGGATGGAAATATTCCAGAGCCGTCATCGCCGAAAGAATCGTGACATCCACCACGGAGAGCCGGCATTCCAGATTTCTGAAAATTTCAAGCGTCGCCTCAAGTTCCAAACGCTTAATGACCGCCAGCATCACTTCCATTTTTTCGCCGTCATCGGACTTGAGACTTTCTTCCACCACATCGAAATCAAGCACCACATCGTTCAACTCAAAAGGGATGTACTGCTCCACTTCGTATTTCATGGCGCTGCGGAGTTCCTCGACTTTCATTTTTGGAAAGCGGATGAAACGGATCATGACCCCGTGGCCTTTGAGCGCCGTGCGGATCCTTTCTTTTTGGAATTTTTTTCCGTCCAGAAAAGGTTTGAGAACCAGCGCCGGGCTTTGATCCCGGAAAGTGTTTTTGAGGATATCCAATTTCCGGATAAAAACATGCTCGGAACGCTTCTCCAACTCCAACAGCACGGTCCGTTCGCGGCCCAGATCGCACACGGTGACTCCGGAAACGGCCTCTTTCTTCGGCAAAATCTTCCGCGAAAAACCCTCCAGAAAGGCAAAAAAATCCGGGCTTAATTTTTTAAGTTTTTCAAAATCCATTTTCATATGAAGACCTTAACAGAAATTGTTCAAAAAAAAAAGATAAAAAAACCCGCCCTGCTTTTGAAAGCAGGGCGGGTTGCACAACACTTCTTGCCGTTCCTTCTCACTACCCGCTAATCGCCGTACCTCCCGAACACCCGGCGGCAGGACCCGTCACACCCGCCGCGGCGCTGACGATCACGCCGGTCTGGTCGATGCAATACAGGTTTGTCCCCGTAGAGCCGGCCACGGACGGCGTTGCGAGAAACCCGTAGGTATTTGCCGTTGCATTCAAGGCAAAGGTGTAACCGTGTTTAACAGCACCGGCGGCCGCCCAGGACGCGTCCAGATAGGCCGGCGTCGCGCCGGTCAAGTCCGTGACCAATAGCGGATAGGTCGGCGGGTTTTGCGCGGCACGGTAGCTCTCCGCGGCGGAGCTAAAAGTCCGGAGATCGGACTTGACGGCCCCTTCATTGGCGTTCAACCGAGCGCGCAAAAGATTGGGAATGGCGATAGCGGCCAAAAGCCCAATGATCGCGACAACGATCATGATTTCCACAAGCGTAAAGCCCCTTTGGTTCAATTTGATAAACATATTATCCTCCTGTTGTGTGCCACTGCCTAATAACAGTCTAACTTACTTCCAATGATACGACAATCCTTCTGATAACTAAACTATTTTTTTTATCCTTGGAGTTATATTTAAAAACTTTAAGAAGTCTCCCCGGAGGCCCTTTCACTTGATCGCCTGGGTCAACGTAAGGATCGGGAGGAACAACGCCACCACGATGCCGCCGATCACGATCCCCAGAA
>JAHFHJ010000085.1 GCA_023246985.1 Candidatus Omnitrophota bacterium
ATCGCCAAATACGGACAGAACCTCAAATATGACGCGATCGTGATGGCGCGTCACGGCGTCCGGCTTTCGGGCGTCGCGTTCGATACCCTGCTCGCGAGTTATCTGATCGATCCCGTGAAGCGGAATCACAATCTGGATGATCTCTCGCTCGAACGTCTGAACGTGAAAAAAATCCCGATCGAGAGTTTGATCGGGAAGGGCGCGAAGCGAATCACCATGGACGCGGTCCCGCTCGACGCAATCACGGCTTATGCCTGCGAGGACGCGGATTGCGTGATGCGGCTTGTGCCGATCCTGAGAGCCCAACTGGAGGCGTTCGGACTTTCGGAGCTTTATGAAAAAGTCGAACTGCCTTTATCCGGGGTGCTCGCGACGGTCGAAAGGAACGGCGTGGCGCTGGATACCGGGTTCCTCAAGGAACTTTCGAAGCAAGCTTCTCAAGAGATCCAGACGCTCGTGAAGGATATTCACGCGGAGGCGGGGACGGAATTCAACCTGGATTCTCCGAAACAGCTCGCGGACGTACTTTTTATTCAAAAAAAATTACCGGCCTTAAAAAGAATCAAAACGGGTTATTCCACCGACGCAAGCGTGCTTGAAAAGCTCGCGCGGGATCACGCACTGCCGCGGAAGATCCTGGAATACCGCGAGCGCGCGAAGCTGAAATCAACTTATCTGGACGCGCTTCCGGAAATGGTGAACGCCCAAACGCGTTGCGTTCATACTTCGTTCAACCAAACGACCACGGATACGGGCCGTCTCTCGAGTTCCGAGCCGAATCTTCAGAATATTCCGATCAAGACCGAGATGGGCCGGTTGATCCGGAAAGCTTTTGTGCCGCGGCCGCGGAGCAAAGGAAAGGGCAAGATTCTTTCCGCGGACTACTCGCAGATCGAACTGAGAGTGCTCGCGCACTTCTCCGGAGATCCGAACCTGACGCGGGCCTTTGAAGAGGATCGGGACATTCACGCGTTTACCGCGACGCTGTTGTACGGGGTGGATGAAAAAGACGTGACGCGCGAGATGCGCAACGCCGCCAAGACGATCAATTTCAGCATCGTATACGGGAAGACCGGCTACGGGCTGTCGCAGGATCTGAATATCCCGATCCCGGAAGCGGATCAGTTCATTAAAAATTATTTCGCGCGCTACGCGAAGGTCAAAGAATTCCTGGACGCGCAAAAGGAAAAAGCCAAAAAGGACGGCTTTTTGACCACGCTCCTGGGCCGGCGTTCTTATTTTCCGAATATCCGCGCCTCCAACGCGATCTTGCGCCAGTACGCCGAACGCGCCGCGATCAACGCTCCGATTCAAGGTTCCGCCGCGGACCTGATCAAGATCGCGATGATCGCGATCCAGAAGCGGCTGGAAAAAGAACGCGGCTCGAACGGAAAAGGCAAGCTTCCGCCGACGCAGTCCCCGCGCGCCGGCGCGTGGGGCGGCGAAAGCCTGATGATCCTGCAGGTGCATGACGAGTTGGTTTTCGACGTTCCGGCGGACGCGGCCGGAGCGCTGGCGGCGCTTGTCAAAGAAGAGATGGAGGGCGCCTACCCACTCCGGGTGCCGCTCAAGGTCGACGTGACGACGGGGGATTCGTGGTACAAAGAATGATCCCACAAGGGCCCATCACCGGGAGACAATCGCCCGGCAGGAACCCCTACCCAAGATCCCACCGCGAAGTTTGGAATTCAGAGGCGGGTGTTTGGGATTTGTTGGACGCTTGATTTTGGGTCCTGGGTATTTGCCGCGAAAATATTGCAATCATGGGCCGGGGATTATGGAAAAGAAGCTGATTGTCGGACTTACAGGCGGATTCGGGGTCGGGAAAAGCTCGGTCGCGCAGCTTTTCAAGAACAGGGGCGCGGAGGTGATCGATGCCGACAAGATCGCGCATGACGCCATGAAAAAAGGCAGTCCTGCCTTTGACCGGGTCGTCGAGCTTTTTGGAGAGGCGCTTCACCCCGGCGGAAAAAAAATGGACCGGGAAAAGCTCGGCCGGATCGTTTTCGCGGACCCGAAACGGCGCAAGGGGCTCGAAGGGATCCTTCATCCGTACGTGCTCGAAAAGATCAAGGAAAAACTCGCGGCGACCGATCGCCGGGTGGTCCTCGTGGAAGTGCCGCTTCTTTTTGAAGCCGGTTTCGAAACGCTTTGCGACAAGGTGCTCGCCGTGACGTGCAATGCTCCGGTGAAGTTAAAACGGTTGAAGCGGAAAAAATTTCTGGAACCCGAGATCCGGGCGCGCGAACGGGCCCAGATGCCCGAAGCTCTGAAGAAGCGCAAGGCGGATTTTATCATCGACAATTCGAAGTCTATCTATCAAACCCAAAGAGAGGTCGAACGATTTTGGTGCAAATTCGTCGCGCTTTCGAAAATGAGATGAATTTAATTTCGGGCAATCACTTTAACATGCTGGAACTTCAACGGGAGAAACAACCATGACACGAGAAGCAAGAGAAGTACGGGAACCCAGGGAAAGAACCCACGCCCACCACCGCCGCGCCGAGGATGACGCCGTGAAACCGCGCCCGTCCCGCGCGATGCAGGAAGACGCCGCGACGAACGGCGAGGCCCTCGCCAAGGCGCTGGAGCGGCAGAAATCCGGCGAGAAGCCGCTGGACGTGGTCAGTTTGAAGCAGATGAAAATCAGCGAGCTTCAGAAAATGGCGCACAAATTCAAGATCGAGAATGTCGCCGGTCTTAAACGCCAGGACCTGATCTTCAAAATCCTGCAGGGCCAGGCCCAGCAGTCCGGGCTCATGTTCGGAGAGGGCGTGCTCGAAATCCTGGAAGACGGGTTCGGGTTCCTCCGTTCGCCCAACTACAATTATCTTCCTTCGCCGGACGATATTTACATCAGCCCGAGCCAGATCCGCCGCTTCAACTTAAGGACCGGCGACGTCGTCGGCGGGTTGATCCGTCCTCCGAAAGAAGGGGAGCGCTACTTTGCCCTGTTGAAGGTGGAGCTTATTAACTTTGAAGCGCCGGACAGCGCGAAGGACAAAATCGCGTTCGACAACCTCACGCCGCTTTATCCGGACCGCCGGATCCAGCTTGAGACCGCGCAGGAAGAAGCCTCGATGCGCGTGATGGATCTTCTGACGCCGATCGGTTTCGGTCAACGCGGCCTTATCGTGGCGCCGCCTTACAGCGGTAAGACGATTCTTCTTCAAAAGCTTGCCAACAGCATCACGACCAATCATCCGGACTCCTATCTGATCGTGCTGCTCATTGACGAACGCCCCGAGGAAGTGACGGACATGCAGCGCTCCGTGAAAGGCGAGGTCATTGCCTCGACCTTTGACGAGCCCGCGGACCGGCACGTCCAGGTCGCGGAGATCGTGCTGGAGAAAGCCAAACGCCTCGTCGAACACAAGCGCGATGTCGTGATCCTTCTCGACAGCATTACCCGTCTGGCGCGCGCTTATAACACCGTGGCGCCGCATTCCGGGAAGATCCTCTCCGGCGGCGTGGATTCCAACGCGCTTCACAAACCGAAGCGCTTTTTCGGCTCCGCGCGCAACGTGGAAGAGGGCGGCAGCATGACGATCATCGCGACCGCGCTTGTGGACACGGGATCGCGCATGGATGAGGTGATCTTCGAAGAGTTCAAGGGCACGGGCAACATGGAGCTTCAGCTGGACCGCAATCTCTTCCAGCGAAGGATCTATCCGGCCATTGACGTGAAGAAATCCAATACGCGTAAAGAGGACCTCCTGATCCACGCCGAAGAACTGAATCGCGTGTGGATCCTCCGCAAGGTGCTGAACGAACTGAACCCGTCGGAAGCGATGGAGCTGCTGGTGGACCGTCTTAAAAAAACAAAATCCAACGCTGATTTTCTTCTCAGCATGAACAAAGCCAAGGAATGAAAAAAAAAGGCCGGGCGTCTTTTCTTAAACGCGGAAAAGGCGCTGGCCCCCTTTTTTCAGAAACGCTCGCCGAAACGACCCATTTAACCCCAAAGGAGTTTTCCAAATGAAAAAAGACATTCATCCGAAATACGGCCCGGCCGTCATCCGATGCGCGTGCGGCAACGTGATCGAAACCCGCAGCGTGCTGCACGAGACCCAGATCGATATCTGTTCTTCATGCCATCCGTTCTACACGGGCAAGCTGAAGATCCTGGATACGGCCGGGCGCATTGACCGGTTCAAGAAAAAGTTCCAGGATCGCGTGGCGGTCAATAAAAAATCGACCCAGGCCGCCGCGAAATTACCGGTGAAGCTCAAATTCTCCGAAGAGACGCGGAAAGAGAAACTTCAAGCGCTGAAAGAAAAGGTCAAGGCGGCCGGAAAATAATTTCGCGCAACGCTCAACGAGCGACGCGCAACAAAAAAACTTAAAAATAGAACGTTGCGCGCGGTCCGTCGCGCTTCGGACGAAAGCGTATGAGAATTCGTGAACGGCTGGAAAAGACCGAGGAAAGGTTTCGCGAGCTTGAGAGACTGCTTGCGGATCCCGCGACGGCCCGCGACCGGAATAAACTTCAGTCGCTGGGCAAGGAGATGGCTCTGCTGAGGCCGATCATGGGGATTTTTGAACAGTACCGGAAGACCGAAAAAGAGATCGAGGGGCTCGCCCATAGCCGCGGCGAAAGTCGCGGGGATGAGGCGATGAAAGGCCTTATCGACGAGGAACTGGCGGCCCTCGAAAACGAGCAAAAGAAAAGAGAAGGCCGGCTCGAGGATCTTTTTCTCCGGGACATGGAACCGAACGCGGCGCGCGACGTGATCGTCGAGATCCGCGCGGGGACCGGGGGGGAAGAGGCCGCGCTTTTTGCGGCGGACCTTTTTCGCATGTACGGCATGTACGCCGGAAATCACGGGCTCCGGGTCGAGGTCATGGACGTCAGCCCCACGGGGATCGGCGGCTTCAAAGAGATCATCTTGAGCGTGAGCGGAGAGCGCGCGTACGGTTTTTTCAAATATGAAAGCGGCATCCACCGGGTTCAGCGCGTGCCGAAGACCGAGGCGAGCGGACGCATTCACACTTCGGCGGTGACGGTCGCCGTATTGCCCGAAGCCGCCGAAGAAGAGATCGAGATCCTTTCAACCGACCTGAGGATCGACGTGTACCGGGCCTCGGGCGCGGGCGGTCAGCATGTGAACAAAACCGAATCCGCGGTGCGTATCACGCATAGGCCGACGGGGTTCGTGGTCGCGTGCCAGGACGAGCGGTCCCAGCAGAAGAACAAAGCCAAGGCCCTGCGCATTTTGCGCGCGAAGATCTTTGATTTCCGCCGCGAAAAACAGGAAGCCGAGACCGCCAGGAACCGCAAGGAACAAGTGGGGTCGGGCGACCGTTCGGGCAAGATCCGCACCTATAATTATCCGGACAACCGCCTGACCGATCACCGGATCGGTCTCACGCTCCACAGTCTGAGCCAGATCCTGGACGGCCAGCTCGATCCGGTCGTCAAGGCCTTGGCCGAAGATGAAAAAGTCCGTCTTCTCACGGCGTTATGAAAAAATCCGTGAACGCCCTAACGAAGCCATGTTCCGTTCCGACCTACGCCGCGCTGCGCGACAAGGTTCGCGAAACGCTGCTTCTCGGAATACAACGCATTGAAGAGGCGCGGGTGCGCGCTTACTGGCAGACCGGCCGGTATGTCCAGGAGCACATCTTTTTCCAGAAAGGCAAGGCGGATTACGGCAAACGGACCGTTTTGCGGCTCTCCGAAGAGCTCGAGATTGACGGGACCGAACTTTGGCGGATGGTGCAGTTTGCCGAGAAATTCCCGATACTCGGCCACGGCCGACTATTAAAGTGGTCGCATTACCGGGTGCTTATTACCATTTCCGACGAGAAAAAAAGGCTCGAATTTGCAAAACGCGCTTTCGAAAAGGAATGGACGCGCGACGAACTTCGCAAGAGGATCCGCCTCGATCAATCCTTTCAACCGATGCGGCTGAAATCGGTGAAATTGCTCGAGGTCCCAAAGGTCGGACTTTTAAACACTTATCAGATCAAGTCCCCCGGCGACGTGGGTTGGCCCGAGAAAGACGTTCTGCTTCTGGATCGCGGTTTTCGCTCCTTTCTCGCGTTGACGCAAAAAGAAAGCCACGGACTGAAAGCCGGAGACGTGGTCGAGTATTCGGGCGCGAAATTCCTTAAAACCGGGCACACCGTAAAAGACCTCTACACGTACAAGGCCTATCTTGACGAAGTGATCGACGCTGACACCTATTGGGTGGCGTTGGATACCGGCTTGAGAGGCGTCGGTCATCAGAAATTGAGATTGCAAGGGATCGATTGTCCGGAAATAGATACCCCCGAAGGCAAAGTCGCCAAAAAGTTTGTGGAAGCGCTTTTGGAGGACGCGCCTTATCTGACGGTGCTTAGCCACAAGAACGACAAATACGACCGCTACGAAGCCGATGTCTTTTTCGAGGACAAGGCCGGCAAAGAAGTTTATCTTAACAACCTCCTTCTCGAAAAGGGTTACGCGATCCGCGTACACGACTGACCTTAAAGAGTGACACGGTCGTACTTGCTCATGAAGAGCAAGTGC
>JAHFHJ010000086.1 GCA_023246985.1 Candidatus Omnitrophota bacterium
GTCCGCCGCGCGCCGTATTTCCTCCACGTGGATCGGCGCCAGGCCAAGGGCCGTGATCTGATCCACGGCCTCATGCTCGGAATGGGCGAAAACTTCTCCGGCAACGATCTCGCCAGGACCCCGTTTTGCTTTATAACGATAGACCGCCATAACAATCCTTTCTTAAAAAAGATCCCTTGTGGCCGATCCGCCTCGGCTCTTCTCCGGGCTATTTTTATTGGATCACTCGAAGCACTTCTTCCGGCGTCGTCACGCCCGTCAGAATCTTCTCCCAGCCGGCCTGTTTCAGCGTCCGCATCCCCAGCGCGACCGCTTGTTTTTTAATCACATCCGAAGGTGTTTTCTGGACGATCATTTTTTTTATTTCTTCGCGGGGCAGCAATATCTCGTAGATTCCACTGCGACCGAAATAGCCGGTTTGATTACAGATCTTACAGCCTTTTCCGCGATAAATCTTTACGCCGGAAGATTCCGGAAGGATGAGAGAAGCATCCGCGGCCAAAAACTCACTGGCCACAATGTCACTGCGAAGATCGAACCCCTCTTTGCAATGGGAACAGATCACCCGCACAAGACGCTGAGCGATAAAAGCCTCGACGGAAGAGGCGATCAAATAGGGTTCCACCCCGATATCAATAAGCCGGGTCACGGCACTCGCGGCGTCATTGGTGTGCAAGGTGGAAAAAACGAGGTGCCCCGTCAACGCTGTCTGGATCGCTATTTCCGCGGTTTCAAAGTCCCGGATCTCACCGACCATCATCACGTCAGGATCGTGCCGAAGCATGCTGCGCAGCGTCACGGCAAAGGTCAAACCGATCTTTACGTTCACTTGGGTCTGCGCGGCGCCTTTGAGCTCATATTCTATGGGGTCTTCGATCGTCAAGATCTTTCGTGAACGCGTATTCAGTTTACTGAGAGCGGTATACAACGTTGTTGTCTTGCCGCTGCCGGTCGGCCCGGTCACCAAAAGGATCCCGTGCGGTTTTTTAAGCAACTGCAGGATCGTTTCCTGATCCTGCGCGGACATCCCCAGTTGAGCGATGTCAAAAAGCATCGTCGTCGGGAGAATCCGCAGGACGATGTTCTCTCCGTAAATAGTCGGGATCACCGACGTCCGCAGATCATACTCCTTGTTTCCGATCCGGGTCTTGGCTCGCCCGTCCTGCGGAAGCCGGCGCTCAATGATGTCCAGACCGGACATGATCTTGATGCGAGAGATAATGGCGGGGTAAAGATATTTAATGTCATTGGAGACCGGAACGTCGTATAAGATTCCGTCGATCCGGTAACGAAGGGTTAATTCATCCCGATAGATCTCAACATGGATATCCGTCGCGCGGCTTTGGATCGCTTCGTGAAGGATCTGATTCACCAGCCGGATGACCGAGGCGTCTTCCGACATTTTTTCAATATCTTCGATCTTGTCCTTATCCGCCGGTACGGAGAAACCCGGGGCCGCCGATTCCTGGGCAAGTATTTTTTCAATGGTCTCGGCCCCGACCCCGTAATATTTTTTCAAGGCGTCGTTGATATCCTGGGAGGTCGCCAAAATCTTTTCGACCCGGAACCCCAGATGGGTTTCCAGATCTTCGATCGGCCATACGTCAAACGGATCCGAAACGGCGATCGTCAGAACGTTCGCGACAAGACTGACCGGCATGACTTTGTAATGCCAGACAAGCTTCGCCGGGATCTTCTGGATCAGGCCGGGCTCGATCGGTATATCCTTTAATTCAACAAACGCAATGCCTTGCTGCTGGGCGAGGACCTGCAACAGCTTTCTTTCGCTGATCAGCCCCATGGCCCGCAGAACCTGGCCCAACGGCTTTTGAGTCGTTTGCTGCTCCGCCAGGGCGCGTTCAAGCTCCTGGGGCGTAATGAGGTGCTGTTCGATTAAGATATCACCCAGTCGTAACGACATCGTTTGAGTATTCCCCGCCTTGTTGTCCTGCCGGTTATTTTTGTATCGGGCCGATCTTTCCGATCATATAAAATCGTTCCGCCGGCACGGTATCCAACCGTCCGGCAATGATCTTTTCGCAACCGATCAGCGTTTCTTTTATCGGAACATATTCACCTTTTCTTCCGGAATAAATATCCGCGGTAAAAAAAGGCTGGGTTAAAAAATTTTGGAGCCGCCGCGCGCGTTCATACAGGATCCGGTCGCTCTGAGACAATTCTTCGGTGCCGATCACCATCACGACGCGCTTCAGTTCCTCCTGCTTCGCAAAAAGCTTCTGGACTTCCTGGGCCACCGCGAAATGATGTTTCCCCACCACCGCCGGATCAAGATTGCTGCACGAGGACAGTAAGGGATCGACCGCGGGATACAGCCCCATCTGGACCCGTTCGCGGGAAAGCACGATCAGAGAATCCAGGTAACTGAAAAGGGTCACGACCGCCGGATCGGTCAAGTCATCGGCCGGGACATAAACCGTCTCCAACGCCGTGATGGAACCCCCCGCGTCCGGGCCGCTGATGCGTTCATGGAATTCGCCGACCTCGGAGGCCAGCGTCGGTTGATATCCGCTTTCCGAAGGGGTCCTCCCCAAAAGCGTCGAGATCTCGGCTCCTGCTTGTAAAAAACGGAAGACATTGTCGATAAAAAAAAGAACGTCCTTTCCCTGTTGTTGCAGGTGCCTGGCTAAAGCCGCGCCGGTAAAGGCGATCTCAAAACGGGCTCCAGGCGACTCATCCATCTGTCCAAAGGCCAGCATCACCTTGTCCAAAAGTTTCTGTTTGATAAACTCGAAATAAAGTTCGTTGCCTTCCCGGATTCTCTCCCCCGCGCCGGTAAAAACGCAGGCGCTGGATTGATACTCAATGACATTATGCATCAATTCAAGCATCAAAATGCTTTTGCCCAACGCGGCTCCCCCAAGAATCCCGTTTTTGCTGCCTTTCACGACGGGAAAAAGAAGGTCGATGATCTTGATGCCGGTCTCCAGAACGGCCCCCTCCGTTGCCCCGACCCGGTCAGGATTGATCCTCATGGACCGTCCCGGCTGACGGATCGGCACTGTTGCAGAAGCCGTAATAGGACCTTTTTGATCGATCGGCTGGCCCACCACGTTAATGATCCGGCCGAATAGTTCGTCTCCCACCGGGATCATAACGGCGCTCCCGCGAATAAATGCCGGAGTCTGATAAGGCAGATTAAGCGTTGAACCGAGCGCAATGCAACGGACGACATGATCCGCCAGGTGCTCCGCCACCTCCAGAATAACCGTCCGGCCGTCTTCGGCGCGGGTCTCCAGGACCCCGTAAACATCAGGGCCTTCTTCCCCCTCCGGGAATTGCACGTCGACGATTGAACCCTGCACCGTAATAACGCGTCCGGCCGGCCGTTGCTCCGCGGGTCGATTCTCCCTATCGTCTTTCAATCATGCCCCCTTGGGTGGTGTGAATCGCGGTCCGCAATCCGGCTTGAAACATCTGTGAAGAAAAGACCTCGCGCATGTTGCGGTCCACCTGCTCGTGACGCATGCGCAAATACTGGTAGTGAAGCTGTTTCTTCTGTTCCTGCAAATGCTGATAACTTTGCTCTAAATGGATCGTCCGCGCCGCAAACTCCGAAAGTTTGCTGCCTTCAAAAGTAACAAAAAATACGTGCGTCATCCATGTCTCGACAAGATATTCGATGATCCCATCCTCGGGCGATTCCATGATGGCCCTTCCGGCAGCCTCCTGAGGGCTGAAGGAACGGGAGAACCCTTCATGGCACGGCAATATCGAAAGGACCTCCGGGATCTGTTGGGTGAAAGAAACGGGTTTCGGATAGACCATGACCAGACGGGAAAAGGGCTCCCGCCAAGTTTCTTTCATGACAAAATCCTTGAGCCGCAGGGCATCCTCATACCGTTGCTCGCTCGTGATCCCGGGGAATTCCGTAAAAGTCATCCCGAGACCCCGCAGATATCCCGCCCCGTACCTCCCGACCACGATAAGCTTCGCCTGATGCGCTCCGGGAATGCTCAACGCCTTTTCAACAACCTGGACATTCAACCCTCCCATAAACCCTTCGTCCGAACTGATGATGATGATCCCCAAAATCCCGTTTTGCGCTCTGACAAGCGGATGCGAAACAGAACTAAAATCGATCATTTGAAAAAACGTTTCGAGTTCCGTTAAAAAGTTCGTAAAACGTTTTTGTTTTTTTTCCAGGGAACGGTATTCCATGCTCGCGATGCTTTTCAGGACCCCCAGTAAATCCGTTAGTTCGGCGGCGGCAGCCAGGTCTTTTTTTGAGTTGATCAAAGTTTTCATAGAATCAACCGTCCCCCCTTGCGCAGCGGCCCCGGCTCATTCCTCACCGGAGGCGTCCTTTCCGCGTTTAAAATATTCCAGAAAACAGCGGTCCAGTCCCCGGGTGATCCCGGGGGTCAGCCGCTGTTCTTTTTTTAGCTCCTCAAGAACCGGGGAACAATGCCTCGCCGCGAAAGAAAAAATGTTCTCCTTAAAATCTTCCACCTGCGCGGGGAGGAACCCCTCAAGAACCTTGCGCCGCAGGGCGTACAAAAGAAGGATCTCCGCTTCGCCGGAGAGAGGACGCGTCTTTTCCTGGATGAAAAAATTCCGCGCGATTTCCCCTTGTTTTAATTTGGCCCGGATCTCGTCAGACACATTAAACTTGAAACGGATCAGTTTCAAAAGTTCGCTGTGCTGGAAATATTCCAGCCGCAGCATGGCGCTCAGCTCTTTCATGGCCGGCGACTGGACCTTGTTCCCGATACGCGAAACCGACAATCCCAGGTCGATGGCCGGTTTAAATCCTTCCGCGAACAAGGCATTGCTTAAATAGATCTGTCCGTCGGTCATCGATATCAAGCTTGCGGGAATAAACGCCGTAAAATCACCTTGAAGCGTTTCCGCGATCGGAAGAAAGGTCATGGATCCGCCTCCCGCCGCCGGCGTAAGATTGGCGGCGCGTTCCATCAGCTGCGAATGAATATAAAAAATGTCCCCGGGATAAGCTTCCCGTCCCGGCGGCCTCCCCATCAAAAGAGAAAGCTCTCGATACGCCCAGGCATGTTTGGTGAGATCATCAAAGACCACGAGAACATCCCGGCCGCGATACATAAAATATTCTCCCAAAGCCGCCGCGGAATACGGCGCGAGATATTGCTCCCCCGCGCTGGCGGACGCGCTGGCGGACACAAGGATCGTATACTCCAGGGCCCCCGACTGCTTAAGCGTTTTAACAACCTTCACGAGCGAGGACTCGCTTTTCCCGATGCAACAGTAAACGCAGACAAGACCTTTTTCCTTTTGATGGATCATGGCATCCAGGGCAATCGAGGTTTTACCGGTCATCCGGTCCCCGAGGATCAACTGCCGCTGGCCCAAGCCCAGGGGGATCGTCGCGTCAATGCTTAAAATGCCGGTTTCTAATGGTTTGCTGATCGGCCGGCGGTCCAAAACTCCGGGCGCGAATCGAAAGACAGGAACGTCCGTCAGCCGCGACGGGAGATCTTCTCCGGACACCCGCCGTTCACGATCTCCTTTGACCGGTCCCTTCCCATCCATGGGCTCCGCCAACGCGTTCACAACGCGGCCTAAAAACCCTTCGCCCGCCGGAACCTGGAAAGACCGCATGTCACTGGAGACTTTGATACCCACCCTCACTTCCCCGGGCTTGGCCAGGATCAGGACGCGCGCTTCTCCCCGCACAAAATCCAGCACCAGTCCCTTGGCATCCTCCCCGATCTCTAAAAGCTGACCGGACATGCAGCGTGACAAACCGCTCACCCACGCGATATTCTGGCGCACTTCGTTGATGACGCCGATTTCACGAAGCCGGACTGTCTGCATCCAGGAGATCCTCTTGAGTCAAAGTGGATAATTCGTTTCCGGGTACGAAAACAAGGAAAAAGCATGCGGGACCGTAAGCGTCCCGTGTTGCCTTACCGAGTTTACGTTCCGTCCTTTTCAGTCTTTTTTCCGCTCACTCGAATAAAAACCAATGTCATAGATTGTGATTTTGTCATTCCGGCCGGCCGAAGGGAGAGCCGACATCCAGAACCTTCGGATTCCCGTTTTCAGCCAAAGGACTGATCCGTCCTCCGGCGGAAAAACGCGCGGGAATGACAGCCTTTGAAAAATTGATAAGGATTGGGACTACCCCCAACTTTGAATTTTTTTACATCAATGGTAGTTGGGGTTGCCCCAATTTCAACTTCGTTAAAATTGATAGGTATTGGGACTCATTGATGAGTCTACGCAGTGTATTTAAATTCCTTCTTTCATTTTCTTGGCCGCTTCCTGGAATTTATTTTCCAGACTTCCGTCGATCACGAGACTGCCCAACGTGAGCACAAATCCGGCCAGCAAGCGGGGCTCGGCCGTTTCCTGAAACGCCAGGTCCTGACCTGTCTTTTCTTTGAGCAAAACCGTAAGCCGTCCCTTCTGCTCGTCGCTCAGGGGGTAGGCCGATCGTAACGCCGTTTTTCCGTGAGCGGCGGAAACCTTTTCCTGGGGTAATTCCCCGATAGCCGAAAGAGCTTCTTCGCA
>JAHFHJ010000015.1 GCA_023246985.1 Candidatus Omnitrophota bacterium
TAGTGCTTACCTTCGTGATCGGAGGCTATTTCAAAAAAGGAGCCAATGAATGGAAAATCCAGTTCGGCTATCTGAATGGTCTCGATAGCAGTGCGCCTGTTTATTACGCAGGCCGCGAAGTCGGGAAGGTAGATAGTATCCAGATCCTTCCGGGAGAGCCGCGGCCAATCCTCGTGACGGTCAAGGTTTCAAAGAATGCTTATGTGCGAAAGGATAGCGTGGCCTATATCGACACGCTGGGGATGATGGGAGAAAAATTTGTTGAGATCTCCGTCGGATCCCCGGAGGCTCCCGCGATGGAGACCGGTACCGTGATTCAAGGGATCGATCCGATCGCGATGCATGTGATAATCCGCAAGATGAATCTCCTGGCGGATGAAGTGTCGACGATGACCGAGAATTTGAATCCGTTATTAAAGACCGTGAACGATGTGGTGGGAGGGAACAAAGAGGAGATTTCCAAAAGCATCGCCAATCTGCACGAAGTGAGCGCCAATTTACGGGATATGACCGCGGATCTGAAACTGCATCCCTGGCGTTTAATCCGCAAAGGTTGATAAGGAGATTCCCATGCGTTTTATCATAGCGCTTGCATGGATCATGTCGACAGTACTTCCGATGCCTCCGGCTTCGGCCGAAGAAACGACGGGAGATTATATGGATGGGATCGGGACCCAATTCGGCCGTGGCCTCGAAAATATCGTGACCAGCCTCGCCGAGATTCCGTGCACGGTTCATGCAGATATGAAAGATCAAGGCAATTCCGGATTTTTTACGGGATTTGGCAAGGGGACGCTTTTGATGTTGCGCCGGATGCTGGTAGGCGTGACGGAAGTCGGGACTTTTTTTATTCCGACGGAGCGGACGATCCCCAGGGTTTGCCACGAAACAAAGCCCTCTGTTGCATAAAAAACTCGTCGCGTATCAGCAGAACAATTTTTCAAGAATTTTTCAGGATTGTGTCTTGACGGTGGCGTGCGGGTCTTCCTATAATACCCCGCGTGTTCAAATGAAGGAAAAATGATGACCCCCAATAAGAAAGAAGCCGCGCCCAACGATCCCGAAGTCCGGGACGCTCAATTTTTTGCGGCCATCGGCTATTTAAGTTTTCTTTGTTTTGTACCGCTTACGCTTAAAAAAGAGAACAAGTTCGCGCTTTTTCACGGGAAGCAGGCCTTGGTGCTTTTTATCCTGGAACTGGCGGCAGCGATCCTCAAGGTTATTCCCGCACTCGGAGATCTGGTGTTTACGCTTTCGTTCGTGGTGTTCGGGATCCTTTCACTGGTCGGGATCGTCAAAGTCCTGATGGGGGAGAAGTGGGAGATCCCGGTGATCCATGAGATCGCTGAAAAGATCACATTCTAAGCTGTTAGGAATTGAAACCTCATCGAGCCATATCTTTTTCTTTAAAATCAGAGATTTTTAAAAGTCAATATGCTTTCTGGCACTAAAAAAGTTCAAGCGAGCGGACAGGATTGGTTTGTGGTCGTGAATCCTCTCAAGAGCGAGTTAGAGCGCAACAAGATCGCCCGGGAGATCGCCAAGGCTTTCAGCCTTCCCGTGGATGAGGCGTTCGATCTCGTCGGAAATACCCCCATCATTCTGATCGATAATCTTTTGTACGCGACCGCGCTTCAGGTAAAACAGTATTTTCGGAATTCTCAGGCGGATATCGCTGTCAGCAATGATAACTTTTTAAAGCGGCGATGTTACCGGACCGTCTGGCCGACGCCGCCCAGCCTTGCCTTTCTTCATCCCATGGAACCCGAGGCGGGTCCGTTGCGTAAAAATGAGACGGAGAAGCTGGGTCGTGATGAAGCGATCCAAGAGATTCGTTCTTGGGGCCAGAACGACGGAGTGTCCCCGGAGCGCGGCGAACGTGCCCCTGCCAAGAATGGAATGGCCGCGCAGCATCCCCGGCATTTCCGGGGGATCCTTGAGGAAGAACGGGAACAGCTTCTCAAAGAAAGCCTCGGGTTGAAGGAAAGTCTTGCGCAACTCCGCAAAGCGCTTGAAAAGACGCAGGCGGAGGCCGCGGAAAAAGAAAAAGAGGTCCAGGCAAGCGAAGGAGTAAAAAAACAGAAAGAAAAAGAAGCCCAAGAATTACAGACTCTCGTGAATCATGCGGAGGAAAAGTATGAGCTTCTTCGCGAAGAATTCCGTCAGACCCGGCAGTATTTTGAGGAAAAACTTGGTTCCCAGGACCAAAAATCCGAGGAATTTCTTAAGCAGATCGAGGAGCGTGATTTGACCCATAAAGAGCTTTTGCAGGAGAAACAAGCTCTTCAAAAAAGTTTTTACGCAGTGAGGAACGATCTTCAACGCGCCCGGGATGAACAGGAACAGTTGCGTCGTGAGTGGGAGAGCCAGGCGGGCCAGTTTCGCAGGGAGCTGGAGAATCAAAAGACTCTTGCGGAAGGGCTTCACGCAAAGATCCAGAATCTCGAGGAAGGCAAGAAGATCGTCCAGTCAAGCGAGGCGCGCCTTCTTAAGGAGATAGAGCTTCAGACGCAGCAGGTTAAGCGTTGGGAGCAGAAATCCTCCGAGTTTGAAAAAGAGGTTCGGCGGTTGCGGGAATCTCTCGAGGATCAGCAGAAGGCCTGGCAGGTGCGTCTCGCGCAGCTTGAGGCTCGCGAGATGGATCTGGAAAATGCCCGAAAACAGATCCGGCAGCTTCATGGCGAGCTGGACCAGCGTGAAGCCGTTCAAAAGAAAAATCAACTTCAGGAACAGCTCATGGCCAAAGAGGGGCGTCTTAAGCAGGTCGTCAAGCAGCAGGAGAAAATAGAGTCCGAGATCCGCGAACGTGAAGAGGAAATGCGAAAACTTTTGGCCGAACAGGAAGTGATCGAGCGGGAAGCTATCGAGGCCAAGCAGGCCCAGCGTCATTTGGCCGAAAAGGCCAAACATGAAAATTCCGGACTCGAGCATCGCAAAGCCATAAGTCCCGCACGAGATTCTGAAAGCCACGTGTTCCGTTCGCATCCTGAGGCCGTCGATGATTGAGCTGGTTTTAAGCAAGATCAAGGTAGATGAGAACCGTCACGAGCAACTTGTGGTCTTCCGGGAAAAGGACGGGAATCGATTTTTGCCCGTGGTAATCGGATTACCCGAGATCCATGCCATCAAGCTCAAGCTGGGCAATGTGAAGCCGCCCCGGCCGATGACCCACGATCTGATGCTTAAGATCATCCAGGAGCTTGGCGGCAAACTCCAAAAAGTCGTGATCGACAAGCTGGAGAACAAGACATTCCACGCGAAGCTTTATATTCTCAAAGAAGCAGGACAGGAAGTGATGATCGATTCACGCCCGTCGGATAGCGTCGCGATCGCACTGCGCGCACAAGTTCCGGTTTTTGCCGAAGACGAAATATTGAATACGGCGAGCGTTTACGAGGTTTAAATTTATGGAAAAAAAAATTTATGATGTGATGATCATCGGAGGAGGCGGAGCGGGATTGACCGCGGCGCTTTATGCTTCCCGCGCGAATCTTTCGACGATTCTTTTTGAAAGGCTTGTTCCGGGGGGGCAGATCGCGTCCACGGATCTTGTGGAAAATTATCCGGGGTTCCCGGAAGGCATCCTGGGTCCTGAGATCGCCCAAAAAATGGAAGCCCAGGCCGTGCGCTATGGCGCGTTCGTTTCGCATGAAGAAGTGATAAACCTTTCCCGCGGGGGAAGCATTTTTGAAGCCGCGAGCGCCGAAGTAATTTTTTCAGCCCGTTCTGTGATTCTCACCATGGGCGCTTCCTACCGGACGCTCGGAGTTCCCAAAGAGAAGGAACTTACGGGAAAAGGGGTTTCGTATTGCGCGACTTGTGATGGAGCTTTTTTCAAGGGCAAAAAGGTCATAGCCGTCGGCGGCGGCGATTCCGCACTCCAAGAAGGAATTTTCCTGACCCGATTTGCAGAGCATGTGAGCATTATTCACCGCCGCGATGCTTTGCGCGCCAGCCCGATCCTTCAAGAACGCGCCAAAATAAATCCCAAGATGAACTTTCTTTGGAATACGGTTGTTGATAAAATCGAAGGCAAGGAAAAGGTTACCTCGGTTCTTTTGAGGAATGTGAAAACGGGAGAGACCCGAAAGTTCCCTACGGACGGTGTTTTTGTTTTTATCGGGCACAATCCCAACAGCAGTCTCGTAAAGGACTTTGTAATGCTGGATAAAGAAGGGTATGTGGTGACAGATGCCGTTTATGCGGCTTCGGTGCCCGGCGTCTTTGCGGCGGGAGAGGTGCGCGAAGGGGCTGTGCGGCAGCTGGTGGCGGCTTGTGGTGAAGGTTGCGCGGCGGCATTAGCCGCGCAGGCCTATTTAGATAACCCTCGCTGAGTCTGATGTTTTTATAAAAATTAAATTTGAAAGGAGCCCCCATGAGTTTTGAAAAGGAATTTGAGCAGAATATGAAACAATTGATGCAGCTTCTTAAAAAAATCATGAGTCAGTATCCGACAGACGGCAGAAATCCCGTTGAGATGATGAAATTTCTCAAAGACATGAAAGATAAAAATCTGAATGTGAACATCTTCTTTCTTAATATGTCCCCTCTCTCTCTCGAAGAATTCGATGAGATAGAAGAGATGTTCGAGGAAGGTGCGATGGGAGAATATCTCCGGTCGGGCGAGCTGAAGTGCGAGCTCAATACCGATGATCAGGCGTTCCTCAAACAGCACGGCCTGCGTTTCTAATCCCGTTCTCCATTTAATTTTAAGGGTTAACGGTATTGTACCGCAACCCCATAAATTCGAATATCATGCGGTACTAAGAGCATTCCTTTATGTTTCTCAAAAAAAAGTTTTTTATCGCCGTTTTTCTTTTTCTTGTGGTCATTCCCGCATGCCTCCACGCGACAACGGCCTTTGACCACTCGGTCTGGGATACTTTTCTTAAGCAGCATGTCAATGAAAGGGGCGAGGTGAATTATCAGGCCGTAGCAGAGGACCCCTCGGCTCTGAACGATTATAGGGCAATTCTGGCGCAGGTGAGTCCGTTTGAAATGAAATCATGGCCAAGAGAAGAGACGTTGGCGTTCTGGATGAACGCTTATCACGCGACATTAATCCAATTGGTGGTTGAGAATTACCCCGTGACTTCGGTTCAGAAGATTCCGGGTTTTTGGGATATTACGGCTCTTCACATCGGCAAAGACGCGAAACACCAGGAACAATACAGTCTCAATGATATCCGGATGCGGAACCTGATCGCCGTTTACCGGGATGAAAAAATCCACCTGGCGCTTTCATTGGGTGCCCGGGGGGGGCCTAGATTGATGGCCGAGGCTTTTACGGGGCCTAAAGTGGAAGGGCAGCTTTTTTTGCTGACGCGGCGGTTCGTGAACGACACGAGCTATGTGGATATCACCCCGGGACAGAAGAAGATCCGCATCTCGAAGCTCTTCCAATGGCATGGAAAGGATTTTAAGCTGGATTTCGGGACTCCGGAGCCGTTGGATAAATTCTCTGCGATCGATACCGCAATACTTTCTTTTTTAGCCTATTATCTTGAGGATGAGGCGAAGGTCGAATATTTGCAGCAAGCTCATTATAAGATACAATATCCCGCCTTTGACTGGTCTTTGAACGACCAGCGACTTAAAACTGCCTAGTCCCACAATACCTATCATCCCGCCAAAGGCGGGATCGAGCGAGGGGAGTTTTTCGTTTTCCGATGCCTAACCCGTTTTAAGTGAAAGAGTTGCGGCTTTTTTTAAAAGCATTGACAGCCCAGGTGAATTTTCATAAGATACGCGTTCACTTGCAGTCTAAGGAGTCATTCCATGGAAAAATACGCAATTGTTGAGACGGGTTCCAAACAGTATTTAGTGGAACCCCAGCAAATGATTGAGGTCGAGTTGCTGGGTGTGGCTGAAGGGCAAAAAGAAGTCGTGCTGGATCAAGTGATGTTGGTGAAGACCGGCGGCCAGATGAAGATCGGGACTCCGGTGATTGCGGGCGCTAAGGTTGTTTGTGAAAATCTTGGAGAGTTTCGGGGGCCCAAGCTGATCCATTACCGGATGCGCCGCCGCAAGTCATCCCGGCGCAAGCGCGGGCATCGTCAGGATCTGCTTCGCTTGCTTGTCAAAGAGATCGTGATCGCTTAATCCACTTTTCGAGGGAAACATGGCACATACAAAAAGTCAGGGAAGTACAACGAATGGAAGAGACTCCAATGCCCAGCGCTTGGGTGTGAAGGCCTACGGCGGCCAGAAAGTCACTGCCGGTAGCATCATTGTCCGTCAGCGGGGAACGCGTTATCATCCCGGGAATTTTGTCGGGATCGGCACCGATGACACGCTTTTTGCGAAACGCGACGGCATCGTGGAGTTTCGGGCGAATCGATCTGTTCATATCATCCCTAGTTAATCCCATTTCAATAAAGTTAAAAAGGCTAAAAAGCGATCCAAAGCTTTTTGGCCTTTTCTTTTTTAGTATCATAGAACATTCGAATCTATAGGGTTGCGGTACAACACCGTTCACCCTTAAACAAATCAAATCGAGAACGGCATGAGAGGAGTTGTATGCTTGGAGACAAGATACATCTGAAGGTCCAGGGCGGGCGGGGCGGCAAGGGTTGTGAAAGTTACAATCACCGCAAGGACCACAAGAAAGTCCCTAACGGCGCAGATGGCGGCGAGGGCGGAAGTGTGATCTTTCGCGCTTCGCACCATGCCCCGGGATTGGATCGCCTGAGGCTGAAGCAGCATCTGGAAGCCGAATCCGGCGAGCACGGCGGCAGCGATAATAAACGCGGGTCCCAAGGAGAGGATCTTATCGTGCTGGTTCCGATTGGCACTTCGATCTTCCGCCGGGAGAACCATCGTGGGATCCGTGACCTTTATCTGGAAGGCGAAGAAGTGATCGTCGCGCGCGGCGGCCGGGGCGGATCCGGAAATATCGGCGACAAAATGGCGACTTCCGGTGAAGAGGGCGAGAAGATCGAGATCGATGTGGAGTTCCGTATCATGGCCGATGTTTTTTTGGTGGGGTTACCGGGTTCCGGAAAATCCTCGTTACTCCGTCGTTTGACAAGAGCTCCCATCGAAGGTAAAGATTATCCTTTTGCGACCCGCACTCCGGTGCTGGGTGTTTATGCTTATGACGACTACAAGCAGATCAATTTCTGCGAGCTACCGTCCATTTTCGAGGGCTCCACGGACGGCCGGGGTTGGGGGACCGATTTTCTCAGACATTTAGCACGCGCCAAATTGATCGTGTTTATGATCGACGCCACTATAAAATTCGTGAGCAATGCGGTGGATGGATTGGCCACGCTTCAGAGGATCGTGTACGCGCATGATGACACATTTCGGCAGATCCCGAGTGTGGTGGTGGTCAATAAGATCGATCTGGGGCTGGACACCGGAAAGATCGAAAAGGAGCTTCAGAGCTCCGGGCAGTCCTATTTTTTGATTTCGGTGAAAACCGGAGAAGGGGTAGAATCTCTCATGCAATTTATCCAGGAGAGGATCGAGCGTGAAGGCCGTGTCTGAGCGCATTTGTCACGCTAAAAAGATCGTCATTAAAATCGGCACGAGTATTTTAAAAACCCGCGGGGAGAGTTTCTCACACAAAGAACACGTCCGCGTTTGCCGGGAGATCTACGCTCTTATCCGGAAAGGCCGCCGGCCGGTTTTGGTGAGCTCCGGCGCGATCGCATTGGGCATGAAAAGTTGCGGTTTTAAAAAACGGCCGAAAGCAATGGCGGAGCTTCAGGCCTGCGCCGCGATCGGGCAGGGGAAACTGATGCACGCGTATGAGAGTTTTTTCTCGAAAAAAAAAGTCCATACCGCGCAGCTGCTTTTGACGCGCGATGGTCTTGAGGACCGCAAAAGGTTTCTTTGCGCGCGCAATACATTGGAAACCCTTCTGAAACTCGATATTCTTCCTATCGTTAATGAAAACGATACAGTCGCGGTCGAAGAAATCGCTTTTGGCGATAATGATATTCTGTCGGTCCACGTGGCGCATCTGGTGGGAGCGGATCTTTTGATCAACCTTTCAGACGCGGAAGGATTTCTGCTCAAGGACGGAACGCGCGTGCGGGAAGTGACCTCAGAAGATGAGATTGATAGCAAGCTTCTGATGCATCTGGCGGACAAAAAACGCGAGGAGACCGTGGGCGGGATGCGTGCGAAGCTTCAGGCGGCCCGCGTTGCACTGCGGCTCGGGATTCCTTTCATGATCGTCAATGGCCACACGCCTCATATTTTGCGGGATATTATTAACGGAAAAGATGTGGGGACTTTATTCATCACCTCAGGGGCCCAAAAAGATATGAGACGCAAATGGATTGCGTTCTCGGCGATGCGGAGCGGCAGCCTTATGGTTGACGGCGGGGCTTATCAGGCGTTGCTCGCAAAAAAGAGCCTATTGCCCGGCGGGATACTTAAGATCCAGGGAAATTTTGAAAAAGGACAAGTCGTGGAGCTTGAAACGCCGGATGGGAAAGTCTTTGGCCGGGGCGTGGTGCGCTATCATAGCCATGATCTGGGGCGCATTGCGGGTAAAAGAACCATTGAGATCCAAGCGATCCTTGGCGCAAAAACTTATGATGAAGCGATCCACCGGAATGATCTTGTTATCTGGAGCGAGCGATGAGCTGGAAACGGGAGTTGGAGAGGATTCTTGTGAATGCCCGGCCAGCGGCCGCAAACGCAGGCCAGTGGTCTTCGGATTTTAAGAAGAAACTTCTTGTGGATATTGCGGCCAGAATCGAAAAGAAAACAGCCTGGCTTATTGCCGAGAATCGTAAAGATCTCGTGATTGCCAAGACTCGGGGGCTGTCATCTTCCATGATCGACCGACTGACGCTTGATGCAACGCGTGTCCAAGCCATGGCGAAGGGCCTTCGCGCCGTGGCGCGTCTTAAAGATCCGATTGGCCGAGTGCAGGCAAAATGGAAAAGGCCGAATGGTCTTAGGATCCAAAAGATAACCGTGCCGCTCGGCATAATCCTGATGATTTATGAGTCTCGCCCGAATGTGACGGTGGAATGCGCGGCGCTTTGCCTCAAAAGTTCGAATATAGCGATCCTCCGCGGAGGCCGTGAGGCAATGGCCTCCAACCGCGCGTTCGTGTCGATCTTTAAAGAATCGCTCAAACATTTTTGGCTTTCGCCTTTTTTTGTGAATCTTGTGACAACAACGGACTATAAGGCCGTGGATTTTCTTCTCCGGCAGGAAGGCCGTATCGATCTCGTGATTCCGCGGGGCGGGGAAAAGCTGATCCGGCGGGTTGTAGAAAAATCCCGCATTCCCGTGATCAAACATTATCAGGGGATCTGCCACGTGTATGTGGACAAAAAGGCCGATCTTAAAAAGGCCGTTGCGATCACGCTTAACGCCAAACTGCAGCGTCCCGGGGTTTGTAATGCAACGGAAACGCTTCTGGTACACCGGGATATTGTTTCAAAATTTCTGCCGATGGTGGCCCAACCTCTGAGGCAGGGCGGTTGTGAGGTCCGGGGAGATGAGATGACTTGCCGCTATATTCCCTGGGCGAAGCGCGCAAAGGCAAGTGACTATGGCTTTGAATTTTTGGACAAAATCCTTGCGGTGCGTGTCGTCAGAGATCTGGAGGAGGCGATCCGCCATATCGAGACTTATGGCTCCCACCATACGGACGCGATCGTGACTGAAGAGAAAAAAGCCGCAGAGATCTTCAAATCCAAGGTGGATTCTTCCTCGGTCATGGTCAATGCTTCGACGCGTTTCTCGGACGGTTTCGAATACGGGTTTGGCGCGGAGATCGGCATCTCGACCGATAAAATCCATGCGCGCGGTCCGATGGGTCTTGAGGGGCTCACATCGTACAAATATATCGTGGAAGGGAATGGCCATATACGCGTTTGAAAGAGGTTTTGGGACATGAAGATCGGTATTTTGGGCGGGACTTTTGATCCGGTCCACCTCGGACATATACAACTCGCTCAAAATGCCCGCGCGCAATTTTCACTCGACAAGGTTATTTTCGTTCCCGCTTTTAAGCCGCCCCATAAGCAGGCCGTTCTGCCGCTCACTTCCGCAGAAGATCGTTGTAGCATGGTCCGTCTGGCCATCGAAGACATGCCGTTTCTGGAGGTCTCGGATTGTGAAGTGAAACGAAAAGGTGTTTCTTACACCTTTGATACCGTCAGTGAATTTGAAAGAAAATATTCGGGCGCCACATTTTTTCTGATCCTCGGAAAGGATGCCTTTGAAGGGGTCGATACTTGGTATCGCGCTGCCGAACTCAAGAAAAAGATTCATTTCTTAGTGGCGAATCGAGGAACCTGCGAAGGTCGTGTGCCGGAAGATGCCCGCACTCAATGGATCCAGATGCCATTATGTCCGATCTCCGCATCCGAGATCCGGGAAGCTATCAAGCAGGGTCGGAATGTGAACGATTATCTATCCCCGAAGGTTCTGGAGTGCATCCAAGCGAACGCCTTTTACCGGAAAATCTGAAACATGAATGTTGCTATTCACCTTGTCATTTTGGGAATGCTCTTCCTTCTTTCCTTTTTCTTTTCTGCCTCTGAGACGGCCCTTTTCTCGCTTTCTAAGCTCGACAAACGCAAGCTTAAGGAACAATACCCCCATCTTTCAAAATGGACTCTCGAACATCTTCAAAAACCCCGGAAGACGCTTGGAACGATCCTGATCGGTAATTTGTCGGTCAATACTCTGGCAACGGCGATCATTACGCTGGTCGTTCTCAAACTTTTCGGGCAAGCCCGTCTCGGTCTGATCCTGGCGGTGTTCACGATTTTTTTGATCATTTTTTGTGAGATGTTCCCCAAGATTCTTGCGGTCCAGTCGCGGATCAAAATGGCGTTGCTGGTGTCTCTCCCCCTAAAGTTTTTCACCCTGCTGTTCGCTCCTTTCAGAATCCTGATGCGTTTTATCACCGATCGTGTGCTTTCGTTTTTAATCCATGAAAAGATAGAACAATCGGATATGATCTCGGAAAAGGAGCTGAAAGTGCTTGTGAAGATCGTGGAAGAGGAGGGAGTTCTGGGCAGCCAGGAGCGCCATATGATCCAGAAGCTTCTAGATCTTGGAGAGCGGCCGGTCAAGGATATCATGACCCCGCGGACGGATCTGATCGGTTTGGATATCGAGGAAATTTCAGAAAAGCACGAAGAACTTATACGGAAATATCACTTTACGCGCTTTCCCATCTTTCAGGGATCGCTCGATCACATTCTGGGGGTTGTGGAGTCGCAGAACTATCTTCTTCAGGAGCCTCGACAGGATGTGAAACAGGTGATGCGGGAGCCGCTCTTTGTGCCGGAGAGCAAGAGAATTGACGACCTGCTGGAGACCTTTCGGAGCAAAAACGAACAGTTCGCGGTTTGCGTGGACGAGTTTGGCGGGACGGCAGGGGTCGTGACGCAAGAAGATATTTTGGAGGAGATCTTCGGGGAGTTCTATGACGAATATGAAAAAGTCGAGAACCCTATCCGCCGGATGGGAGACGATCTCTACCTCGTGGAAGGAAAACTCCCGCTTCAGGAATTTAACGAGTTCTTTTCGGCGCATTTGGTAGCCGAAGAGGCCGCGACGCTGGGGGGCTATCTCTTTGAGAAAATGGGGGTTGTGCCGGCCAAAGGTTCGACACTGACCATGAAACAATTTGATTTTGTGATCCAGGATATGATCCGTCAACGCATCCACCTGGTGATGGTCCGGAGGAAATCATGATCGGTCTCCTCGTCATCTTTTTCCTGTCCATGGTCGCCTCGGCGTTCTTTTCAGGAACGGAAATGGCTTTTGTTTCAGCCAACAAGCTGAAACTCCGGGAACTGTCCGATGCCGGAGACAAAAAAGCCCGCTTCCTCGTGCAGCTCCAGCAGCATCCCAACTATTTTTTGACGGCAATCCTAGTTGCGAACAATGCGGTGAATGTCACCACCATCTCGATCGCGACTTATATTTTTAAAGAATATCTCGGTTGGTCCAGTGAGTGGGTCGTGATGTTGATCGTTGCTCCGATATTGATCATTTTCGCGGAGATGGTTCCCAAGGATTACGGGCGCTTAAACGCGATCTCTTTTTTGTTAGGCCAGACTTTCTGGCTCCGGGGTTTTCGGACGATCTTGTACGGTCCTATCATAGTGTTTTTCAGCGCGCTGAAATATTTTGGGCCGTCGTTCCGGCAAGGCGCGGCCCGGGATATCTTCGTGAACGAGGAGGAGTTTCGCTCGCTGATCGAAGAGAGCACACAGCGCGGTATCATGGGCCCGCAGGAGGAGAAATTGATCCACACGATTCTGGATTTTGAGCGGATCCAGGTTCAGTCCGTCATGATGCCCGCGGGGAAGGTGCCCATGGTGGATATTCACAGCAAGATCGAGGATGTAAAGAAGATCGCGCGAGAAACGCATGCCCGCATGATGCTTGTTTATGAAGAGATCCCTTCGATCGTGATGGGGATGGTCTATGTCTTCGATATGCTGTGGGAGGAAGAAAATGCTCAAGGGCTTCATGACTTTCTCCGAGCGCCTATTTTTATCCCTGAGGACACCTCTCTTGAAAAAGCTTTTCTGACGCTTCAGAAAAAGCGTCAGTCCTATGCGGTAGTGACCGATCATGCGGGAAATATCAAGGGGGTTGTTCCGATCGATCGCCTGCTTATGTTCGAGCGCCACTGAAGTTTCAGATTTTCCCGTCCGATAAACCATCCGTTTTTAATAAATCTTATGAAACCTGCCCCTGTTTTTTATCCTCCCTGCTGATTTTTCCATGAGATTTTCCGTTTTTCCAAGGGAAGCTTCATGACCATAAAGCTTTACTCAGTAAGGCCGTTAATATGCGCGATGGATATTCATTCAAGGAGACGAACTTTCTGAGAATCATCGCCGTTGCGAATCAAAAAGGCGGATGCGGGAAGACTACAACCAGTATCAATTTCTCTGCGTGTCTGAGTTTTTTGCAGAAGAAAGTTCTTCTAATTGACTTAGACCCCCAGGGACATTCCACATGCGGGTTGGGCGTCAAGACGCAGAAGGGGATGTTGACCCTCTATGATCTTTTGACCCCGCTTCAGGGCGTTGCCCATTCTCTCTCGCAAGTCCTCTATAATCCTCAACCGGATCTCGACCTCATCCCTTGTAATGCCAGCCTGAATGCCCTCGAAGAAGAGTTTGGATTTATGCCTAACTATCATTTGAAGCTCCGCGATCTTCTGACCAGAATCTCTGAAGACGAGCGGCGGTATGATTTTGTGGTTTTGGATTGTCCTCCGAATCTCGGGATCCTCACATGGAATGCCTTAAGCGCAGCCGATGAGGTGCTGATCCCGGTCGAGCCGTCCTTTTTTTCGCTTCACGGCCTCGCGAAAATCTCGGAGACTCTTCAGGTTGTGAGCCGGAGCCGGGAAACGCCGCTGGGCGTTCACGCGCTTATGACGCTTTTTAATCCTGAGGTAAGTTTTTCCCATGAAATTTATGACGAAGTGAGGGCCCATTTTCAAAGCCGGCTTTTTACGACAATTATTCATGAGCATGCAAGTTTGAAAGAAGCGGCCGCCGCGGGACAGAGCATTGCTCAATATGCGCCTCAATCGCAGGCTTTTCAGGACTATTTGAACCTCGCGGTGGAATATCTGGAGCGGGATTGGAACCGGAAACTTCCTGAAAAAGAGCTTGGGTGGGATCAGATTTTCAGGAACCACTTTGGACCGCGTCAAATTTCAGATGGGATCCTTTTTCAATTTTTCAGTAAAACGTCATCCACGGTGGAGGTCGCCGGGGATTTTAATCATTGGATCCCGGAGCCGCTCGTGCGCCGCGATCAGGATGGGCTTTGGCAAAAAGTCATTTCTGTCGAGCTCAAAACCTTCCGGTACAAGTTCATCGTGGACGGGGAGTGGCAGGTAGATCCCAGCCAGCCGATGCAAAAGCAGAACGCCTACGGCGGCGTCGATTCTTATATGGAGTTTGCCTGATGACGGATGACCCTAAAAAACTCGTGCGGGGGCTAAAGGATATTTCGTCTCTTTTTGGGGAGATTTCGCACGAAGTTCCCGTGCATCGTCCCCCCGAAGTCCAGGTATTGAGTGTTTCGAGTCCCGATCATGAAGGCGATTCGCTTTTGCTGAACACATTTTTCGCCTCTCAGATCGCTTCTCAGGAAAAGCCTTGTACGCTTCTCAGTATCTTGTCGCGTCAGGGTAAGGTTTCTCCCAAAGCCGGGAGCGGCGCCCCGGAATCATTCGGGGAACATCTGCAGAGGCACTGTCTTTATTGGGATGAGCTGCGAAACTTGATGACGGCACCTTCTTCGCCTCCCTCTGAGGGAGTGCTTCAGAGCCGTGATATTTTCCTGGATTTTGAGTACCGTTATCTGCTTCACTTTGACCAGACACTTTGTTTGTTGGATAAATGGGTGCTTTTACTGAAACCGATTCCGGAGTCCTTGACGGAAGGATATAAGATGATGAAAACCGGGCTGGCGCTTAATGCTCAACTTGAGTTTTATATTGTTTTGTCAGGGAAAACGGAGGAATCCAAAGGTAAGGTCATCTTAGAACAGTTCTCAAATTTTGTGTCCAAGCATCTCAACATCCGTCTCGAATGGCTAGGATGGATGGATCTGGCAGATCCTGCCAGGCATTTCTCCTCGGCCCTTCATACGGAACTGTTGCGTCATCAATCCTGGAATGCAAAGCTAAGCTTGCAAAAGTTTGTGCTGGCGGGATGGATCGAATCATGGGAGAGGGATTTCCAGCCCGCGATGCCTACGAAGGTACCGCGATGATCGCAATCCAGGAGCGCGGGGGTGTCCGGCAGGGGATCTTTCAATCGATCCGTGCGTCCATCCAGGAACTTCATGCGGACAAAGTGATCCTTGAGGATGTGAACGGAACGCCCTTCCTTTTCAAAAGCAAAGACGCACAGGTTTGGGCGCGAATTTTTTATCGCTCAATGCGGGATTTCTCTGCGAAGGAGCTCCAGCAAGAGATCAAAAAGCTTTGGGTTTTGATGCCCAGTGATGCCGTGCTCTATCTTTTCTATCCTGAACTGGACCGTCAGCAGATCCTCAAAATGAACGGTTTCAGCGATCGGCTGAGCTTTTTTGAATATACCGGTCTATTCAATACGGAAATAAAAAAAATCGACATTCGAATCTGTAAATGGATCCCTTCGGCGGCCTATATTCTCGATTCTGTTCATGAGATTAAGGAACACCCTCGCACGCATGTCTCCGCCTTGAGTTTCTTACAGGGAGGGCGTTTGACATCTCAGGAGATCGCGGATCTCGCCGAGTTATCCCTGGCCCTGCGCCGGGCCTGAATTTTTCTCGGGGAGATCATGTCTTATTTCGTTCTTGATGGCGTCTTCCATCTCTTCTATAATCCCAACTACTTATGCCAAGCCCCATTACCCAGAATCTTGATAGCCTGAAAAAATCCCAAAAGTTGGATAGCGAGATCCATCATGCCCGCATGCTTTTTGAGGAAATCCCGGCCCAACGCGCACAGCTCAAATTCGACTTGGAACTCGAAAAGACCCGTTTGAACGAGTTGGAAAAATCTCTCAAGGACCTTCAGTTGAAACTGAAAGAAAAAGAGCTGGAGCTTTCCCAAAAAGAAACACAGATCAAAAAACTCGATGGGCAATTGTCGCAAATCAAAACAAACAAGGAATACGCCGCGCTTCAGCAGGAGATCGCTTCACTCAAAGCGGACAACTCTCTTCTTGAAGAGGGAATTCTTTATGCCATGGATGAAGTGGAAGCCGCCAGAGATGAAGTTCGTAACGAAAAAGAGAAATTCGCTTCCGTGACAAAGACTTTTCAGGAAAAAGACGGTGAAGCCGCAAATCAGGAAAAAGATTTGCAGGCACGTCTTGCGGACCTGAAAAAACAGCGGGAAGAATCCGTGGCTCAGTTACCCCCGGAGCTTGGAGAGCTGTATAACCGGATCGCTGTCAAAAAGCAAGGTCTTGCCCTCGCCACGGTGAACGGCGAAAGCTGCTCGGCGTGTCAGATGCAGTTGCGGCCGCAACTCATCAATGAGATCCGCATTGGCGAACAAATCATCGTTTGTGAAAATTGCTCCCGTATCCTCTATTTCGAAAATTAAGACCTTTCCTCTCTTCCTGTAATCTAGCGTTCCTCCCTCGCGATTCTCTCTCACTACGATCGTAGTGTCTCTAACACCTATCGGGGGCGTTCCCCGAAGGGAGGGATGCCTGGGCAAGGGCTTTTCTGTTTACGATTTCCCTGTTAAAAAGAATGTGTAAAAAGAATGTTGACACGATATTAAGGAAAGGGTAGACTTCCGTCGATAATAAAGTGGGGTAAAGTGGGAGATAGTGGGAACCCCGAAAGGAAAGAAAAGCCATGTTTTACGGTGAATTCGAACACGTGGTTGATTCAAAAAGCCGTGTAATGATTCCCGCCAAGTTTCGCGAGATCTTCAAAGAACGCTATGTAGAGCGTTTTTTCATTACCCGCGGCCTTGATCAATGCCTGTTCGTTTTTACGGAAGAACAGTGGAAAACAGAAGAAAAGAAGTTTCGTGACATGCCTTTCACGAAGGCGGAGTCCCGTACTTTCAATCGGCTTTTCTTCTCAGGCGCTTGCGAAGTCGTTT
>JAHFHJ010000016.1 GCA_023246985.1 Candidatus Omnitrophota bacterium
CATCGGATTGAATTCGTGAAGCGCCGCAACCTTTTGCTTCACAACCTCCACGGGGACCTTCATCACATTCGCCATTTCCTGCTGGTTGGCTTCTTCTTGGGGAAGAAACTCGTGAAGCGGCGGATCCAAGAGACGAATCGTCACGGGGAATCCCTTCATCGCCTCGAAGATCCCTTCGAAGTCTCCGCGTTGCATCGGCAGAAGCTTCGCCAAGGCCTTCTCACGGCTCGCTTTGTCGGCGGCGAGGATCATCTCACGGACCGCAAGGATACGATTGCCTTCAAAGAACATGTGCTCCGTGCGGCAAAGACCGATCCCCTCGGCGCCGAAACGGCGGGCCACCTCCGCGTCATGCGGCGTGTCTCCGTTCGTACGGACCTTGAGGCGGCGGATTTCATCGGCCCACTTCATCAGCGTCATGAAATCGCCGGAAAGTTTGGATTCGATCGTGTTGAGCTTGCCGAGATAGATCTGACCGAGACTGCCGTCAAGAGAAATATAATCGCCTTCTTTAACGACTGTTTTTCCGGCCGTAAACTGGCGGGTCTTATAGTCGATCTGGATCTCGCCGACGCCGGCCACGCAGCATTTTCCCATCCCGCGAGCCACGACGGCCGCGTGCGAGGTCATGCCGCCTCGCGCGGTCAAAATACCTTTCGCGACATTCATGCCGCCGATATCTTCCGGCGAGGTCTCAATACGGACCAGGATCACGGCTTCGCCCCTGTTCGCCCATGCCTCGGCGTCTTCGGCCGTGAACACGACCCTCCCCGTTGCGGCGCCGGGAGAAGCGGACAATCCTTTGCCGATCGTCTCTTTCTTCTGCTTGGGATCGAATGTCGGATGAAGCAGCTGATCCAATTGCTTGGGATCCACCCTCAAGAGGGCCTGATCCCGGGTCAGCATTCTTTCTTTCACGAGCTCAATCGCGATACGAACGGCCGCCGCGGCGGTCCGCTTGCCGGTCCGGGTCTGAAGAATGTAGAGCTTCCCTTCCTGAATCGTGAATTCGATGTCCTGCATATCCTTGTAATGTTTTTCAAGACGCAACCGGAGCGCATCCAGCTGTTTGTAGACGACCGGCCATTTCCTGGCCAGCACATCGATCGATTCCGGCGTGCGGATACCGGCCACCACGTCTTCGCCCTGGGCGTTGAGCAGGTATTCACCGTAGAACTTGTTCTCACCCGTCGAAGGATTGCGCGTGAAGCACACGCCCGTTCCGGAGGTTTCGCCCATGTTGCCAAAGACCATGGCCTGGACGTTCACGGCCGTACCCAGAAGACCGCGGATCTCATGGATCTTGCGGTATTTGAGGGCCCGCGGACAGTTCCAGGAATTGAACACCGCGTTGACCGACTTCACAAGCTGATCAAAAGGATCCTGGGGAAATTCTTCGCCGGTATGATCCTGATAGATCTTCTTGTATTGGCGGACAATGTCCTTGAGGTCGTTGGCATTCAGTTCGGCATCGGTCTTGACGCCGGCCTGATGCTTTTTCTTCTCCAGGACGTGCTCAAAATCATCGTGCGGCACTTCCATCACGACATCGCCGAACATTTGGATGAAGCGGCGGTAGGAATCCCACGCGAAACGCTCGTTTTCGGTCTTCACGATGAGTCCCTGCACCACCTCGGAGTTGAGACCGAGGTTGAGCACGGTGTCCATCATGCCCGGCATGGAGACCGCGGCGCCTGAGCGAACGGAAACGAGAAGCGGATTGTTCCGATCCCCGAACTTCGACCCCATGGACTTTTCAAGCTTGACGATATTGTTACGGACCTGTTCCTCAAGACCCAGGGGCCATTTTTTACCGTTTCTATAAAAAAGATCGCAGGTTTCCGTCGTGATCGTAAAGCCGGAAGGCACGGGAATCCCGATGTGGGTCATTTCCGCGAGGTTCGCGCCTTTGCCGCCCAAGAGGTTTTTCATCTTGGCATCGCCCTCGGCCCTGCCACTGCCAAAGAAATAAACATATTTTGCGCATTGAGACCTGGATTTTGAAGATTTCTTGCATGTTGCGGTACTCATAGCCGCTCCTTTTAAAATGAATTGAATCCGCCGCGCCGTAGGGCGAATCAGTTAAACACTCCCCCCCGAAGAACCTTCAAAGGTCTTGGAAGAGGTTTTGCGCCGTTCTGGTTTTGTACTACCCCCAACTTTGAATTTTTTTACATAAATGGTAGTTGGGGTTGCCCCAATTTCAACTTCGTTAAAATTGACAGGTATTGGGACTAAGGGTCAACGGTACGGTAAGCGTTTTTTTTATAAATGCGGTGTGGACGCTCTACCGGAAGAGCGCGGATTGTATCACTCTTCGTCGATTTTGGATAGCGCGGAAAGATCGGCGATCCTGGCCGTATAAAGGCGGTGGATCCTGGCCACAAGCGCCATCCGGTTCTCCCGCAAAGCCGCGTCCTCCGCATTCACCAGCACATGATCAAAAAAATCATGGATCGGTACCCCAAAAATATCCGCAAAAGTCCGCGTCGCCTTCGCGTACTCCCCTTTCGCAAGAGGCGCTTCGAGCTCTTGGGAGCCTGTGCGGATCAGTTCATAAAGTTTCTTCTCCTGATCCTCCGCTAAAAGCTCTTGCCTCGGCTCTCCCGGCGTCTTGCCGTAGCCTTTCAGCATATTGGCCGTGCGCTGGATCACCTTGGCGGCTCTGACCAATACCTTTTCGTCCATCCCGGTCAGTGCCTCGTATCTCTCGAACACCTCCGCGATATTCTCAAAGGAGGAGCGCATCACCGCCTGCAGGATCTCATAAGGCCGCGTGCCGGGCTTTACGCCAAGCTCGAACGATACGCGTTCTTTCAAAAATCTGAAAAGTCTCGGCTTCAGGTCATCTTTCTGGGTCAACCGGTCACCGTATCGTTTTATATCCGAATCAATAATTTTGCCCAAAGAAAAAGGGACCTCGAACGCGCGAATGAGCTTGATCAGAACGCCTCCGGCCCGGCGCAACGCAAACGGGTCCTGGCTCCCCGTCGGCTCAATGCCCGTGCCAAAAGCTCCGACCAAAAGATCCAGGCGGTCCATGATCCCGAAAAACGCGCCCGGAAGGCTCATGGATTTTTTAACTTTCTCGTGATCTTCCGTCAAATTCTTAGGCAGATATTGGGTCCCGATCGCGGCGGCGACGGCTTCTTTTTCTCCGGCCTCGCGGGCATATTCACGCCCCACGATCCCCTGAAGATCCGGCATTTCGTAAACAAGATGGGTCACAAGATCGATTTTGGAAAGCGCGGCAATGCGCGCCAGATCCTGCGCGAGCTCTCCGCGCCCCGCCGCCCAAGCGAACTCGCCGGCCAGCTTTTCAAGCCGCTCCGTTTTGTCGAGCACGGAGCCGAGCTTCCCGAGATAGACGAGCTCGGCGAGTTTGGGTTTCTTCTTTTCAAAGGATTCGCGCGTGTCCATTTCGTAGAAATAGCGGGCATCTTTCAACCGCGAATCCAGAACATTCTCATAATCCGCGCGAATCTTCGCCAGACCGGCGCGCCTGCCGTTCATCACGGCGATGAATTGGTTTTTGAGCCGACCTTTCGGATCATAACACGCGAAAACCTTCTGATTCGTTTTCATGCAGCTCGCAAGCACTTCCGCCGGAAGCTCCAAATACTCCTGAGAGAAAGTCCCCGACAGGAAGAACGGTTCTTCGACGAGCTGCGCGGCCGTGTGCACCAATGCTTCGTCGATCTGCTTTTGTCCAAAGCGGTTTTTCAGCGCGCCGCGGATCAAGGATTCGCGCGTCTCGATCGGCAAAAGCACGCGCTTCTTTTTCAGGAGAGCGATATAGGCCTTCCAATCCGCTTGGGGAATCACAAACCCATGCGGAGAAAGGAACCGGTGGCCAAAACTTTTATTGCCGGATTTCACGTTTGCGATTCGAATCGGAACGATTTTTTTATCCCACAAAGCCGCCATCCAGCGAATCGGTCTCGGAAAGCGAAACCCCGACGACTCCCATCGCATCAGCTTGGGGAAAGAAAGCGAGGCGAGCAGCGCCTTGATCAGATCCGGCAAAAGAACCGCCACCGGACGGCCTTTTTCTTTTTTCTTGAGGAAGACGTATTTTCCTTTGGGCGTTTCACGGATCTCGATGTCTTTTTCGGCCGCCTGCCTGCTCTTGAGGAAACCCTTCAGGACGGGCGTCGGATTTCCCTGCGCGTCATAGCATTTCTCATGCGAAGGGCCTGAAATCTCAAATTCACGGTCCGGCTGCATGGTCGCAATATCCTCGACAAAAAGCGCGATACGGCGCGGCGTGGCCTCGACCTTCACGTCAATAAAAGCAACGCGCTCGTCCCCAAGCTTCTGCCGCGTCTTTAGGGACAGTTCGTCATAGAGGACATCCAGACTTCCGACGGGCAGTTCTTCGACCCCGATCTCAATGAGCAAATGAGGCATAAATTCAGACCGGAGACCACAGACCAGAGACCCTCGCCAAAATATTCGGGCTCCATTCGGAAAATAGGTCTGCGGCCATAATTTTAAATGGGTTTTGTTTTTTGTTTCGTGGGGTCATGAGGCTTCCGTCTTGGGTCTTTGGTCTTGAGTCTTCAGGAGCGGAAATTTCTGCTCCTTGCGGCTTTCAAGATAACCCTCCGCGCAACGCCGGGCCAGGGCCCGAACGCGGGCGACATAGCGCGGCCGTTCATTCACGCTGATGGCGCCGCGGGCATCCAAGAGATTAAAAATATGGGAGGTCTTGAGACAACAGTCATAAGCCGGAAGGACCATCCCACCTTCGAGCAACCGCTCCGTTTGTTTTTCATAATCTTCAAAATGGCGGCGGTAAATCTCGGGATCCGACCCTTCAAAATTGAACTTTGAGAATTCTTTCTCGCCTTGGAGATGGACATCGCCGTAGGTCACTGGGTCATTCCATTGAATTTCAAAAAGAGAATCTTTCCGCTGGAGAAACATGGCGATGCGCTCGAGGCCGTAGGTGATCTCGCAGGAGATCACGTCGAGATCGATCGAACCGCATTGCTGGAAATAAGTGAACTGCGTGATCTCAAGGCTGTCGAGCCATACTTCCCATCCGAGCCCCCAGGCGCCGAGGGTCGGCGATTCCCAGTCATCTTCAACGAAACGGATATCATGAGCGAGCGGATCAATACCCACCGCGCGGAGACTGTTCAGATAGAGTTCTTGGGGATGGGCCGGAGACGGCTTCAGGATGACTTGATATTGATAATAGTGCTGAGTTCTGTGAGGGTTCTCGCCGTAACGGCCGTCTGCAGGCCTGCGGGAGGGTTCCACATAAGCGGCTTTCCAGGGCTCGGGACCCAATGCGCGTAAAAAAGTATGGGGGGAAAAAGTACCGGCACCGACCTCGAGATCATAAGGCTGCATGATAAGACAGCCTTGCTTCGCCCAATAGTCATTCAGTGTTTGTATCAACTCCTGAAATGTCAAAGTCTTAGGCATCGTCTTCCCTGCAAGATCGTTGGTACCGCAACCCCATAAATTCGGACGTCATGCGGTACAATACCGTTCACTCCTAAAATCAAACGGAGAACGGTATGAGAGGGTTCCAAGCACCGCTTCAAAGAGGCGGCATTGTAGCAAAAAAAGGGAAGACGATCAAGCAAAGGAGGGAATGAAAACGGGATTCCAAAACAACGACGCTGTTGTTTGGGAATGAACGGTCAATATTATGATGATGATTGATAGTAGGACAATTTCAAATTTCAAATTTGAGATTTTAGATTCGAAACCCAAGGTTGATAATGCCGCCGGAGAGTCTCCTCGAACGCTTTCCGGCTTTTTTCCTGCTCAACAACTGACTTCACCTGACCGTTGGAATGCCTTTGCCCGCGAATGGGGGTGTTCTGGAGCGCCACCGCCCAACCCCGGATTTGGCGCGAGACGACCTCAGCGGCGGATTTCAGATTTGAAATTTGAGATCATCTTGAGGAGTGATGCATCCTGAGCTCCTCGAGGATCTTAAGGACCTCGTATCGCTCGGATCGGAAGGGATCGGCTTGCAGAGTGACAAGCGTCAAAAGTTCGCGCAACAGCTCCTGCGCGGAGATCAGGCGCTCTGATTCCATCCCCGCCTGTTCAATGGTCGCGTAAAGAATGGATTTCACGGAATGGATCTTCTCGTAATCCGGCGCCGCCTCATCCTCACGGAGCAGTTGATGCGTCCTGTCCATCGCCTTCGAGAGACATCGCAAATACCCCCTCCCCCGGCTTTGCTCTTGGGTTCGTTCGATCCTATTCATCAATCTCCTTTCGCGAGAGAGGGGCGTCCCCAAAATCCCGGGGCCGCCCCTTTCCGTACGGGTCTCAGATCAAGTGGAGAACGGTACTAGACTGTGACTTGATCTTTGATCCGCTGCAGCTTGTTACCGCCGATCCCTTGGACCTGGGTCAAATCATCGATCGACTTGAACATACCGTTCTTGTCGCGATACTCGATAATCCGTTTGGCCATAACCGGCCCGATTCCCCGGACCTTGATCAGCTCCTCGGCGTTGGCTTTATTGACATTCACTATGACCGCCGGCTGATCTTGACCCTGAAGCTGCAAGGTCGCTTTGGGGGTCGCGGCCAACACCCTCTCCGGAACGATCAAGGAAAGACCGCCGAAAAAGAACGCTGCGATGACCAGTACTCCCAAAACCTGTTTCACTTCTGCTTTGTGCGACATGGAACACCTCCGTTTTGATTGTTGGCGAAAGGGTAGCATAAATATGATTTATTGTCAATATTGAATTTAAATAATATCATAAACCTTTTTATTCATTATCGTTATATTAAGCTTGACGCGAAAAATCTTTCGCTTAGAATACGGCCATGTTAAAGAATCTGGGTCAACGCATGCGAACGCTTCGGAAAGAAAAAGCGCTTACGCTGGTCGAGATTTCCCAAAAGACCGGTATCGCCCAGGCCACCCTCTCCCGAATTGAGACCGGCACTATGATCGGAACGGTCGAATCCCACGAGAAGGTCGCCGAAGCGCTCGGCATCGGTCTCGCGGAACTTTATTCCGGGGTCGACCGCCGTTACGAGCAGATCAGCCATCAAAGCAAGGAAGCGCGCGCGGCCACGCATCACTCCAAAGACGTCCATGTGGAAGTCCTCACGCAGGAAAGCTCCAAGAAAAAGATCACTCCCCTTCTTTTGACACTCCAGGGTGGCGGCAAGACGGAGAAAGAACACAATGAGCGCGGCGTGGAAAAATTCGTGTGGGTGATTGACGGGCATGTCAAGATCAAGCTCGAAAATCAGGAATACGATCTCAAAACGCAGGAAACCCTCTACTTTGACGCCTCGTTCCCCCATCAGATCGTCAACGAGGGTCAGAAAACCGCCAAGGTTTTCATCGCAGTCTCTCCTTCAAAGATCTGACCTGCCTTCCGGCAAGCAAACTCCGAGATCCAAATCACAAGCTTCAAATAAATCCCAAAAACCAACTACCCCCAACTTTGAATTTTTTTACATCAATGGTAGTTGGGGTTGCCCCAATTTCAACTTCGTTAAAATTGATAGGTATTGGGACCAACAATATCCAAACCCAGACATGGGTTATCGGAATTTTAAAATCGTTTTGGATTTGGAGATTGTTTCTCGGAATTTTTTCTTAGACGGGATCGCCGCACCCTTCAAAACAGAGCTCGCGAGGATCTAAAATGCGGTCCCTTCCGCAGAGATCCAATCAAGGTAGGATTTGCTGCCTTTTGTGATGGGCAGGCAAACGATCTCGGGGACTTCATAAGGATGATATTTGAGAAGTGTTTTTTCGACCTTCCCGTAGCCGGAAGACGGGGTTTTGATGAGGAGGAGGACTTCCTTGGAGGTTTCTTTTTTGCCGCGCCAACGGTAATGGGACTCGATACCGGGAAGAAGCTGCACGCAAGCGGCGAGCCGCTTGGAAACTAAAAGGCCCGCCAACTGGCGGGCCTTTTTAATATTGGGAGCCGTGGAAATAATACAGCAGTAGGACACGCTTCTATTACTTGCGGTTAAGCGTCGCCGTATAACCGCTTTCGGGAGTCCCCAAGGTCACATGGCCTTCGCGGGCGAGCCAACCGAGGCTCATCAGCACAAGTTCGCGGGGACGCTTCAATTTCCTGGTCAACTCCTCCGCGGTAGCACTTTGCTTTTCATCGAGAAAGTGCCAAATCTCTCCGGCGACAATTCCAATTTCCATGATCATGGGGGGGGCTCCTTTTGAAACCGAATTTTTATCAAACGAACATGCATAATATAACAAAAGATGCCTTTGTTTAAAAGAACTTTATTGTATCTTATCGGCCCCTGTCCCGAGAATTTTCTGAAGGAACTGTCCCGTATAGGAGCCCGGGACCTCCGCGACTTCCTCGGGGGATCCCGAGGCCACGATCCGCCCTCCTTCTTTTCCGCCCTCGGGCCCGAGATCGATCACATAATCCGCCGTTTTGATCACATCCAGATGATGTTCGATCACGACCACCGTATTGCCCTGACTCCGCAGATCAAAAAGTGCCTTCAAAAGATGCCGAATATCTCCAAAGTGAAGGCCCGTCGTGGGTTCATCCAGTAGATAAAGTGTCCGGCCCGTGGCTTTTTTGATCAGCTCCGCCGCAATCTTGATGCGCTGCGCTTCCCCGCCCGAAAGCGTGGTGGAAGATTGCCCGAGCTTCACATAACCCAACCCGACCGCCTCAAGAACCTCCAGGCGCTCGCGGATCACGGAGAGCTTATTGAAAAATTCGAGTGCCTCCCGAACCGAAAGATCCAGCACCTCCGCGATGTTTTTGCCCTGATAACGGACCTCGAGCGTCGGCTCGTTGTAGCGTTTGCCGCGGCAGGATTCACACACCACAAAAAGGTCCGGCATAAAACTCATTTCAAGCTTCTCCGAACCGGCCCCGCGGCAATTCTCGCATCGTCCGCCCTTAAGATTGAAGCTGAACCTCGACTGGGAATAACGCCGAAGCTTTGAGAGTTCAAGATCGCCGTAGAGTTTTCGGATGGAACCGAAAATATCCGTGTAGGTCGCGGGATTAGAACGCGGCGTGCGGCCGATCGGAGCCTGATCGATTTCGATAATCTTATCGATCCGCTCCGCGCCCTCGAGCGCTCCGAACACGCCGACCTTGTATTGCGTTTTCCAGATCCGGTTGTGAAGTTCTTTATAAAGAATGTCATGAACGAGCGTGCTCTTTCCCGACCCCGAAACGCCGGTCACGCAGATGAAAAGGCCCAGCGGAAAATCCGCGTCGATGTTTTTCAGGTTGTGCTCACGGCATCCTCGGACCGTAAGTTTCGGGGCATTACGCCAGTCCTTGCGCGACGAGGGCACCTCGATTGAAAGCTTCCCTGAAAGATATTGGAGCGTGAGCGACCCGGGACAATTTCTCAGCTCCGCAAGCTTTCCCTGCGCGACGATCTCGCCGCCTTCGATCCCCGCGCCCGGCCCGAGATCGATCAAATAATCCGCCCGACGGATCGTCTCCTCATCATGTTCCACCACCAGCACCGTGTTCTTAAGATCCCGCAATTTTTCCAAAGCATCCAGCAATTTACCGTTGTCGCGCGGATGGAGCCCGATACTCGGCTCGTCCAACACATAGAGCACTCCCGTCAACCCCAGGCCGATCTGAGCCGCAAGCCGGATACGCTGAAGCTCCCCGCCGGCCAGCGTCGCGACCGTCCGATCGAGCGTCAAATATCCCAATCCGATGTTCCAAAGAAATGACAGCCGCTCGCGAACCTCCCGGAGAATGGGGTCCGCAACCACTTTTTGAGTTCCGGAAAATACCATCCTCCCGAAAAACGGGACCGCTTCTTCGATCGGAAGTGCCGTGACTTCCGCGATATTTTTTTCCGCGATCAGAACCGCCAGACTTTCCTTACGAAGCCGCTTGCCCGCGCATTCCGGACATTCCTCTTCGCGCAGGAATTTACGAACCTTCGCGCGCACCTCTTCGGAATTCGTTTCATGGAAAAGCCGCTCCCACTCCTCCACAAGACCGGAGATGTCCCCGTCCCCGAGGAAGAGCGCCTCTTGGGCGTCTCCCGGCCAATCCCGGTACGGCGTATCCCATTCAAAATTATATTTCTGCGTCAGATCATGCAGAATGTCTTCAAAGAAATATTGATTGAATGAGAAAAAGACATCCTTATTCAGCGCGCTCATGAGAGGCTTGCCCGGTGAGGCGATCACGCCTTTTGTAAAGATCCTGGAAAGCTTCCCAAGTCCTTTGCAACGCGGACAAGCGCCATAGGGACTGTTGAAGGAGAACATGTTGGGCGTAAGATCCGGCAAACTGATCCGGCACTTGGCGCAGGTCTTGGAGGTGGAAAAGAAATGAGGGACTGACCCCTTTTGCTTCTCGAGGATCGCGACATGACCCTGGGTGAAATCCAGAGCGCAGAGGAAAGAATTCCTGAAACGCTTATCGTCGCTTTTCCGCGGCGTCAGCTCGTCCATCATAATTTCAATATCGTGGCGGAAAGACTTCCGGAGTTTCATGTCCGGCTTAAGGAGCTTCACGATCCCGTCGATGCGTGCCCGGTCAAAACCTTTTTTGAGCGAATCCTGGAAGAGTTTTTGGAATTCTCCTTTTCGCCCGCGCACAAGCGGCGCCAGGATCTGCACTTCTCGCCCCGCGAAACGCTCCAGGAGATCCTTAAAAAGCTCCTCGCGGGTGTGGCTTTGAAGCAGTGCGTGGCAGGAAGGACAATGCGGCGTCCCGACTTTTGCAAAAAGAAGCCTCAAGAAATCATAGAGCTCGGTCACCGTCGCGACGGTAGATCGCGGATTATGCGTGGTGGAACGCTGTTCGATCGCGATCGCCGGTGAAAGGCCCGAGAGATGATCGACCTCGGGCTTCTTGAGCTTTTCGAGGAATTGCTTGGCGTACGAAGAAAGGCTTTCGAGATAGCGACGCTGGCCCTCCGCGTAAAGGGTATCAAACGCGAGCGAGGACTTTCCAGAACCGGAAAGACCGGTGATTACGATAAACTTGTTGCGGGGGATCTTCAGCGAAAGATTCTTGAGGTTGTGCTCTCTGGCTCCGCGAACCTCGATGAACTCCTCCATGCGAGGAACTCCGTTTAGGTCCCGACGCGGACGGAGGCAAAAGCTTTTTTGAGCGTCGCGATCGCCGAAAGAATGGCGAGATAGCTTGTCTTGGGATTTCCGGGCGCGGGTCGGTTTTGCGTCACCGTCGTGAAAGTCCCGAAATCTCCTTCCACGAGGATCTCGTGCCGATTGCCCTTGTACGCCAGTGAAGTCCAGATCTCCACCCGGGTGCGCTCGGGACCGATCCCCGCAAGACTCAGGACGGCCGCGACATTGATGTTCTGAGGGAAATTTTCAATGGCTTCCGCCGCAGTCCCGCAAAAAATCCGCCGCTCTTCAGAGAATTTCTTAAGCGCAGGAAATTTCTTTTTCAGGAAATAAGCAGCCCCCATCAGCGCCTCGGGGGGTTTGCGCGTGATCAGGCGAACTTTCCGGATGCGGCCGTTCGCGGCGGCCAGCACTCCGTCCACGCCCGTAATCGCGCCGGAGGGACAAAAGATCCGGACGCGGTTTTTTTTGAAAAGTTCGGTGACCTGCGGCTGGAGCAACCCTCCCACGCTCATGATCAGGACCTTTTTATTCCATTTGCAGGCGAGCTTGATAACCTGCGCGGCGACCTTCGGCGAAGCGGCCTCGATGATCAGATCCGAACGGCGAACCAGCTCGATTAAAGAAACCAGGCGGGCGTGAACCCGATATTTTTTTTGGAGCGCGGCGGCTTTTTCTTTGTGCTTTTCACAAAGGAACCGAAGCTGCGCGTCCGCCTTCAGCGTGGTGACCACCGCCTGCGCAAGCGCGGACCCGATCGTTCCGCCTCCGATGATTCCGACTTTGATTTTTTTTTTCATTATTTCTTCACGATTCTGTTTTTGCGGTCCACGTGAACGATCTTGGGCCGATGCTTCCGGGCCTCGGCGTCCGTCAGCACCGCGAAAGTCAGGATGATCACAATGTCCCCCGCTTTGCCGTGCTTGGCCGCGCCGCCGTTCAGGCAGATCACCCCCGACCTTGCGGGTCCCGGGATCGCATAACTTTCAATGCGGGAGCCGTTATTAAGATTCGCGATCAGGACCTTTTCGTGCGGAAGAATGTCGGCGGCTGCCATCAGTTTTTTGTCGATCGTAATGCTTCCGGGATAATCAATGCACGCCTCGGTCACAGTCACGCGGTGAATCTTTCCATTGAGCATTTGTCTTAACATAAGTCTTCAGTCCTCAGCATTCAGTTATCAGTTTTTAGATATCCGCTATCGGCTTCTTTTTAAAGCCCGACGACACGGCAGCCACTTCATCAGAATCCGCCAAACAATTTTTCTTTTTCGGAAGAGGAACCATAACCAAGCCGGTTCGAGTTCTTCATGCCACACATGAGTTCACAATCAGATCTCAGGAAAATATCCAAAAATCTTTTGAATACGGCCGCTGACTACTGACGGCTGGCCCGAATTATAACATTATCGATCAGCCTTGTCTTGCCGACAAAACAGGCCGTAAGCGCCGCCATTTCCCGCCGTCGCTTGGTGACCGGCATAAGCGTCACGGGATCCACGATCTCAAAATATTGAACCCGGTCCACGATCCTTTTCAGTTCCCGGATCGCCCGGGCTTTTAAACTCGCGATCGTTCCCTTCCGGTTTAAAAGATCTTGTCGAAATTTCTTAAGCGCTTTCGGAATCGCCCGCGCGCGCCGCCGCTCTTCAGGACTGAGGTACTGGTTCCTGGAACTCATGGCAAGCCCATCCTTCTCCCGTACCGTGGGCATCACCCGAATCCGAACGGCCAGACCCAGATCCCTGACAAGCCGGCCGAGCACCGCGGTCTGCTGATAATCCTTGGCGCCGAGATAAAGACGGCAAGGTCCGATGATATCCAGAAGTTTCGTGATCACGATCATCACGCCGCGGAAATGCCCGGGACGAAATTTTCCGCAAAGACGCCGGCTTAGGGACGAATCCGCTTTTTCCGCCGTCGGACGGGACCCCGTCAGAGGCGGCGGCGCCGGCAAGGATCCGTCCCCTCGCGGATATATGCCGCGGACCGTTGGGCAAAAAAGATAATCGACCTTAAGCGGTTGGAGTAATTTTCGATCGGTGCCAAGCGCGCGCGGATATTTCGCGTAATCTTCCTTCGGGCCGAATTGTTTAGGATTCACAAAAATACTTACGACCGTGACATCGTTCTCGCGGTTTGCGGCGCGCACAAGCGAAAGATGCCCTCCGTGAAGCGCTCCCATCGTCGGGATGAATCCGATACTTCGTCCCTTGCGTCTTTCTTGTTTCAGAATCGCTTGAAGTTTTTTGGGATCTCGCATGAGTTTCATAATGGCAAGTGTCAAGCGATAAGCGGTAGGCGTTACGTTTTTCCTTGCCGCTTAACGCTTATCCCTGAACGCGTTAAGTAATTTTTTCATCGTTTTCTTCAAAACAGGATGCTCCCAATCCGGAGCAAGATCACAGAACGGCACAAGCACGAACGCGCGTTCGTGAAGCCGCGGATGCGGCAAGGTCAACTCCGGCCGGTTCCTGATCTCCCGGCCGTAAAAAAGAATATCGAGGTCCAGCGTCCGCGCTTCGTTCCGTTGATTCCGCTCGCGGTTCGCCTTTGCTTCGATCTCCTGCAATTTTCCAAGAAGCTCCGGCGCCGGCAACGCCGTCTCAAAGCTCCATACCGCATTCAGGAACGGGCCGCCCCCGGCGTCCAGGGGCGGAGTCTCATAGACCGAAGAATATTTAAAATCCTTGAGGCCGGTCGTCGAAAGAAGTTCTTTTTTTGCAAATTCGAGATACCCTAAACGATCTCCAAGATTAGATCCAACCCCGATGAAGACCCTGGACATGTTTTTCAAACTCCGTTTTCTACGGATCTGAAATTTGAGATTTGAAATTTGAGATTACCGATGCGGATGACTTTTTTTGATCCGGTCGAGAGCTTCCATGATCCGGGACTCCGCCACGGTAAGCGAGATCCTGAAATATCCCTCTCCGTTCGGCCCGAACCCGTTGCCCGGCGTCACGACGATATGAAGCTCCTCAAGGAACTTAAGCGCCAGCTCCGCGGAGGTGTACCCCGGCGGCACCGGGATCCACGCGTAAAAGGTCGCTTGGGGCGCTTGGATCTTCCATCCAAGGTCCCGGAAGCCCTGCACCAGTAGATCACGGCGCTCTTGATAGATTTTAAGATTTTTCTCCAACTCTTGCCGTCCGTTCTGAAGCGCTTTGATGCCCGCAATTTGGATTGCCTGAAAAATACCGGAATCCAGGTTCGATTTTACTTTTGCAAGAAGCGCCAGCGCCTGCGCGTTCCCGACGGCAAACCCGATACGCCAGCCGGTCATGCTATAAGTCTTGGAGAGCGAAAAAAACTCCACCGCGACCTCTTTCGCGTCCGGGATCTCAAGAATGCTCGGCGATTTCAAGCCGTCATAAGTCATCTCGGAGTAGGCGGCGTCGTGCGCGATCAAAAGGGCGTGTTTGTGCGCGAACGCCACGGCTTTTTCAAAGAACGCCTTGTCCGCGGTCTGGGAAGTCGGATTGTTCGGATAGTTTAAGAACATAAGCTTCGAATTCTTGAGCGCCTCCGCGGGGATCGCGTCAAAATCCGGGAGATAATCGTTCTTTTCCAAAAGCGGCATCGCATAGGGAATCCCCTCCGCAAAAAGCGTCCCTGAACGGTACACCGGATAAGCCGGGTCCGGGATAAGACAGACTTTACCGGGATCGAGGACCGCGAGCGGTAAATGCCCGATGCCTTCTTTGGAACCGATAAGCGGAAGGATTTCCTTATCCGGATCAAGCTTCACATGGAACCGGTGCTGGAACCAGTCGCGGATCGCGTGGCGAAACTCCGGCATTCCTTGATCGAGGGCATAACGGTGATTGCGGGGATTCGCGGCCGCTTGTTGCAGGGCCTCGATGATGAAATCCGCGGTCGGAATATCCGGATCGCCGACTCCGAGATCGATGACATCCTTCCCTTTGGCGATCAGTTCCCGTTTTTTCTTATCAATCTCCGCGAAAAGATAGGGCGGTAATTTTTGCAGGCGCCCCGTGGGTTCAAACACGATCGGCTGTTTTGTCATAACATGTTCCGTATAGGGTTAAAAGCAATGAGACGAGAGATGGAATTATAGCGGAGAAACGGAAAATCTCAAACTCCTTCCGCCTTCTTTAAGCAAAGCATCAAGGGAGTCCCTGGAAGCTTTTATAAGTACCCGTCCCCCTCGTGGACGAGTTCTGCAAAGGGCGAGTGATCTTGGAAGAGGTTGAAATCCCAAAGATACCGATGGAGGGACTGCCGTTTATTTCGACTGGAAATGTTGCTTTCTGATGAAGGTATTGCTTATAGGGTTCGTCGAACTGGCGGCGACGGATCTCGGTAAACTCTCCGTGGTATAGTCTGACTCTTGGGTCTATAAAATCCCGTTGGAGTTCCTCGGAAGTCATCTTGTCAGGTTGGAAGTTAATATCGAAAAGCGTGCATCTCTCCCAGGCACCCTCTTGAGAGCCGTCGGCCCTCTTTTTTAAGACGATCATGGAACGGCGTTCCCTGGCCAACACAGGACGCTTTTTATCATCCTCGACCGGCAGTAGCTTTTGATAATATGCTCGTGTCAAGAGTCGCGCGGGCGCGACTATTTGAAACTGACGGACAAACCGGACTCCGCGGCCTATCCTTTTCCCCGTTTTGTCAGTTAAGTTTTGTAACGTCGAAACGAAATTGGGGATCGAGCCGGCCAAGCTCCCGGGTGAGCTGGAAGATCTGGGGCTTCAGTGCCGGATCTTTTGTGGTCAGCCACTTTTGATAGGCCGCGAGAAACTTTTCCATCTTCATCTCGCGAAGATGTTCCTTTTCATAAGTCCCAAGCTTCGTGAGAAAATACTGGAAGGCCTGTTCGCGAAAACACTCGATGAATTTAAAATAATCTTCTTTGACATCCGTGAGGACATGCGCGTAGACGTCAAATTGCCCGGCGATCTTGCCGAGAACTTCCCCCACTCCGGTCTTCTTGTCGTAAACCCCGGCGTGGCATCGCGCGGCCTGGTTGTAATAAAGGATCGCGGCTAAATGTTCCTCGTTCGTGCTTTCCTTTTTATCTTTTTTGAGCAAGCACCGCTTGGTCATCGAGGGATCGGGATGAAAGATCGTGGACTGGATGAGCAAATGATCGGCGTTCGCCTTAAAAATAAAATATCGAAGCATCGGATCCTCGGTCTCCCGGATCCATTGAAAAACCTCCTCCGTGTTGTCGGAAAGGAACGGATCCGCCATATCGTGGTATTCCGGAAGCGAGACGGCGAAAAGCAGATGCGCGAGATAAATGTTCACATCTTCATCGAATGAAGGCCCCCGCGTCAGGCCGCGCGCCTGGTCCCTGGCCTTGAGAATGGACTCCAAAAGAAAATAAATCGCCGATTCGCGGTCCTCACTCGAGAGGCCGAAATACAAATACTGGGCTTGGGAATCCTGATCTTTCTTGT
>JAHFHJ010000087.1:0-4610 GCA_023246985.1 Candidatus Omnitrophota bacterium
TGGGAATGATACCATTGATCGTTACCCCCTCTGCGCGAGCGGGGTTTTAAAGATCTTGTGTATTACTCCCAAGGTCTGGGGCGAGATTTATAAGACCTTTGAAGCATTCCGGAGATTGTTTAAAGAACCGGCACCTAAGAAGGTTCTGGCGCAAGACATTCGCCCCAGAATCGAAGACAGCGCGAAATTGATGAGCGGCGCCGGACGCGAGGAAGACCGTAACCCGTTGGAAACACAGAAGAAAAAAATGGTGGACCGGAGGGGGGTCGAACCCCTGACCTCTACAATGCCATTGTAGCGTTCTACCAACTGAACTACCGGCCCACGAAAATTAAAAAGCTTTTCTAAAATCTCGACCGTCTGCTTATCCGACTTTTCAACCGTCCGCCTCCGGCTTTTCCGGAGGACGGACCCGTCCTCGCCGGCGGCGAGGCGGAAACTGCCGGCTCATCAATTTTTGACAATTTCAAAATTCCGGAGCGCTTGATACGTAATAAGAGTGGGTATTCTATTTAAGAAGGTGGGGATTTACAAGAAAAGCGTTCCCCTGAAACGACTTAAAAGAATGTCTCAGGTTTGAGAGGCAGGCCGTCCTGTTCACCCGGCACCGGAGAGAACAGCACATCCCAAATGCCGCAGCTCAATCTTGTGACGGCCCGGAATGTCCCGTCCACCAAACCCGCTGCATCCCGAAAAACACGATAATTCCCATCGGTCTTCTGATCGCAGCGGCTAAGGGTCGAAGGAATCTCCCAAGGAAAGCTGATGATGTTCTTGACCCCCCGGGTGAAAGTTTTCCCCAGGGCTTCGAAGTAACCTGGCTCCTGGGCCATACAAGCCGGAGTCGAGACAAGCCACAACAAAAATATAAGCCCAGCATGGGTCATCCGGACCCTCACGACATCCTCCCGCCCCTCCCGGGGGCCCCACAGGTTCAAACAATTTTAAAGTTTTTAAGCAGCCAGGCCGATGTCTCTTATGCGCAACAACGATCATCCAAGATCAACGAGAGGTCAAGATGAAACCTGCTTATAACTGTCCAGCGTGTCAATGGTCCGGCAGTGAGTCAAGCTTCGTCACCAAGATACTCTCGATCATGTACCGCCCCAAACACGAAAACATCCAGGCCTTCAAGCAGATCAAATGTCCCAAGTGTCACAATCTCGTAACGATCATCTTCGAAACGCTGGACGGCACGATCGTTAAGTAGTTCGGCCGGCTGGCACGCTTCCCCGTTCAACCCTAACGCAAACACCCGAAGTGCGTCAGTTTGATCCCAAGATGATCGATATATCTGCGCAATTCCTTCAAACTGAATAACTGATATTCCCGTTCCCGCGGAATCGTCAGCGAACTGATCGCGCAGAGTTCATCATCCACCCATCCCGGATGACACATGATCTCACTCGTCCCCTCGGGCAATGTGAAAAGAAGATGCCGCAGTACTTCCTCCGTCCAAAAGGTGTGCGGGTCCAGGTTCCCGTAAAAATGATCCGTGGTCTTCAGCTCCTTATGCTCCCTTCGGATTTCCGGTTCGGTCAGAAGCCGAGTCCAGCGGATCGGAAGCTTGTGCTTCTTCGCGATTAACGCGAGAGCCTCCAAAAACGGCCGGGAATCGTGCATGTGATGGTGAACATCCACGTGGGTTGGCAAACGCTCGAATGTGGCCACAAATTTCTGGAGTTGTGCTTTAAATTCCTCGGCGATCTCGGCCACCGGCGGCAATTTTTTCATGGAATACTGATCTTTTTTCTTAAAACGCCCGTCTTTCTGAAGAAGCGATTTCACAAGCGAGGGCCGGGCCACGGGCTTCCCGAGCGTGACATTCAAATGGAGACCGATCCCGAGTTTCTTCCTAGCCAAAAGTTCCCGGACCACGCCGATCCCCATGGGAAGATTGATCAAAAAGGTTGTGCTGGTGACGATCCCGTTCTCATGGGACTTCAGGATGGCTTCAGTGACTTGCGAGGTTAAATTGCAGTCATCCGCGTTAACAATCAGTGTTTTTTGCTTCATAGCTCGGTTTTTCCGCTCATGGAACCACGATCACGACGGTCGCGATCGCATATTCCCGTTCATGCGCGATCGATAATTCGATTTGCGCTTGCGCCGGGAGACAAAACTGCTTCCGGCTTTCCTTATCCAGCGCGATAAAAGGCTTGCCCGTGGCTTCGTGTTTGACCTCGATCCCAGAAAGCCGCCGTCCTTTTTTCGGGTGGACCTTAAGAGCCTTCAGGATCGCTTCTTTCGCCGCAAAACGGGCCGCGTAATGCTCGAACTTCATACGCTTGGAGCCGCAATAGGCCTGTTCCGAGGCACTAAAAACTCGGTTAAGGAAGGCCTTCCCGGAACGGCGGATGCCCTGCTCCATCCGCTCGACCTTGACGAGATCGATGCCCTGCAGGATCTTCAAAATAGCCGCCTCAGGAAGATACACCCGTGGTATGAAGGAACCAATACGCCAGGATCGCAATAATCAGGACGGAGATAATGTAAAAATTGTTAAAACGCCAGAAATTCCACAGCCGCTGTCCGAAAGAAATGGAGGTTCCTGTCTTTTTTTTCTTGAGCAACACATCGTATTTCAGACTAAGAACTTCTTCTTTCCGGAAACGAATGTACACGCCGCCGATCTTATAGGCATGCAATATCCCGTCCCGGATGAATTGTTCAACCCCTTGCTGTTCGATCTCGAGATAGTTTTTCACTTCATCGAAAGTCAGCATGTTATTCATGGTGTATCATCCGCCTTCCATGCAAAAAGAAAACATTCGATGCGAGAAAGAAACCCCCGGCGCTAATACCGTTCCCCCTTTGATCCTATCCCGACTTTGATTTTCTTTTCATGAACGGTAGTCGGGATTGCCCCAATTTCAACTTCGTTAAAATTGATAGATATTGGGACTAAGGGTTAACGGTACATGGGTATCCGGTTCGCTCTAGTTCCCACTATATCTTGTGCTCGGGAGCAACCTGGGCCAATGTAATCCGCACACCATCCGTTGTATGGACTAGAGTCAACCGGATACCCATGCCCCACAAATTCGAATGTCATGCGGTACCAAGGGGGATCCCTAAACCCGAGCCCGCTCTTGTTGGATCCACTGATCGACTTCGGCCTTCGTAAAAACCCAATGACCGTTATCAAAACGTGCCGGGATCTTTTTGGAGTGAGCCCACTCTTCGATAATGCGGGCCTCCACCTCCAGATACTGTGCCACATCCTTCAAGGTCAAAGAAACATCGGACCCATCCTGCGGATTCACGCCCTGCATATTCACAAGCCCCTGCAGGATCGCGCCTTCTCCGATACTTAAACGCGGGGTCGTCAGATTCCCCTTGAGGGTTGCCGTTCCAAGAAGGGAGAGACTGCGGGTCGCCATAATATCCCCGGACACCTTCCCGGCGATCACAATGTTATCGCCGTGAATGTTGGCGGTAACTTTAGCGTTCTCGCCGATCGTGAGATTGCCGCGCGTATCAAGCTTCCCTTCAAAACTTCCGTTGATACGCAAGTTGACGGGATCTTTAAAAGCGATCGTCCCCTGCATACTCGCATCAACATCAAGGATCTTTTCCTGGAGATCTTCTTTTTTCTTATTGTTGTTAGCCATGGTCGCTCTCCTTTGAAGGCGGTGTGGGATAAAAAACCTAGCTCATTATTATCATTTTACCGGGCCTTGTCAATGAAACGCCCAAACTTTTCATTCCTTTTCCAAAGCAGTAGTTTGGGCAGGCCCAAAAAGCTTCGGAGACTGAAAACCACTGACCCCAGACAACAGGCTTTTTCAAAACGTGTTTCCTCAATGCGGAGGTTCATGAATCTTCGGTCGGAGGTCTCCGGTCTGCGGCCTGTCGAGAAGGATTTCCCCCGCCCCGAGACAAATATCCCGTTGATAAAACACGGCGAACTGACCCGGCGTCACGGCGCGCTGGGGCTTATCGAAAACGATCCTCACTTTGTTCCCGGAGATCGGGTGAAGCGTCCCCGGTGCCGCGGCCTGACGGTAACGGATCTTTGCCCGAACGCGCAAGGGCCGCCGGGGTACGCCTCCGATAAAATTGCACGGCGAAAGAAAAACTTCCCGGCTCAAAAGATTTTTCTCGTTCCGAGTGACTTGAAGGATATTCCCGGGCACATTCGAACCGGTTACAAAAAAAGGTCCGCCGGAAAATCCAAGCCCTTTGCGTTGGCCCACCGTATAAAAATGAAGCCCTTGATGTATGCCGATGACACGCCCGGCGTCATCCCGAACCTCGCCCTTATGCCTCCCTATTTCCTTGGCGAGAAATGGCTCCATCGCATTCCCGGAAACAAAACAGAAATCCTGGCTCTGCGTGCGTTTAAGAAAGATCTCAAAGCCGCGGTCCCGGGCCATCCGGTAGATCTCTTTTTTGGTATAGCCCCCTAAGGGAAGCACGATATGGCGAAGCTGTTCCTGCGACAAAAAACTCAGCGAATAAGTCTGATCCTTTTCGTCGTCCTTCCCCGCCAACAATTCGAATTTCCGAGTCTTTGGATTTTTTCGGACCCGCGCGTAATGCCCCGTCGCGACATGATCGATACCGCGGCGCGTTGCCCATTCCAAAAGTTTCTTGAACTTCAGACG
>JAHFHJ010000087.1:4710-6303 GCA_023246985.1 Candidatus Omnitrophota bacterium
TCCAGGCCTCTTTCTCAGGGATATCCGCAAGCGGCCTATGTTCAAGGGCATGACTCCCAATCTCGATCCCCGGTACTGCCGCCATCTCACGAAGCATGTCCCAGGACATAAAGCCTTCTTTCCCGATCTCTTCCGGCGTCACGAAGAAAGCCGCTTTAAATCCTAACTCTTTGAGGATCGGAAAAGCACATGGGTAATTATCTAAATATCCATCGTCGAACGTCAAAGCGACCTGGCAGCCTGGGATCGCCTGTCTCCACCCGCTTTTCGCGCACGTTTCAAGATCCACGACCTGGAAACGCTGTCGTTTCAGGAAAAGCATCTGCCTCCGGAAAAGTTCCGGACTGATCGCGAGTTTATTATCGGGAAATCGCTTAAGATCCAAACTGTGATACGCAAGGATCGGAATGAATTTTCTCATGGCTTCTTCCCGACCACCTTTTCATAAACCTTCTGGACTCCCTCGTACATATTTCTTGCGGAATAGTCTGCGGCACCCCGGCTTGCCATCCGTCCCATTTTCGAACGGAGCTCCGGATCTTGGGCGTAATTCAACAAACAACGCGCAAGGTCCGAGGCATTTTCCTTCTCGAAAAGAAGCCCGCGCGTCCCTTGGGCCAGTAATTCCTCGATCCCTCCGGAATTAGATCCCACGAGCGGAAGACCCGCGACCATCGCCTCAAGAATGGAGAGTCCGAAGGCTTCGGGCCAAAGATAAGGCGCCACAAAAATATCCGCGGCTTTCAGAGGTTTCTCGATCGCCGTTTCATTACCAAGAAAACAAATAACCTCCTGAAGTCCAAGCTCAGACACCCGGTTTTTCAATTTTTGCACATACTCGTCGTCTCCTGTGCCGGCGATCAAAAGCCGCATTCCGGGAACCTGCTTATGGGCAATCGCAAAGGCTTCGATCAGCACATGAATACCCTTGACAGGGATCAGCCTGGAAAGAGAAAGAACCACGAGATTCTCCTCCCCGTATCCGTGGCTTTTCCGGATCGTGTCCCTGTCGATCAATTCGATTTTCCCCCACAGTTTTCCCACATCGATCCCATTCAGCACCACCGCGACCGGCGGAAGATTCTCTTCACCAAAAATAGTCATCAGCCCGTTACGCATTGTCCGGGAGATCGCGATCACTTCTTTCCCCCAGCATGGAAAAATACGGCGTCCCAAGCGGCGCTTGTAGAACATATGTGCCGTCGAAATATAAGGCACTTGGACGAAAAAAGTCGCGACTGCGGCAAGTACCTGAGTCACGCGCGTGTGGGTGTGGGCAATATCAATGGAGTGAATCTTCAGGACATGAATAAGCTTGGGCAGAGCGGCCCACAAACGGGGTGAAAGCTCACTTTTACAACGCGGAACATCCTCGAGGTTCTTGACCCCGAGATTTTTCAGATCCTCAGACAAGATCCCGCGGGCACCCCAGACAAAAACCTCATGACCCGCCTTGACCTGCTCTCCGGCCAAGGTGCGGATATAGGTGGTGATACCGCCGGTATTCAGGTGGTTGGTAAGATGCAGGATCTTCAAAAACTTATGTTCCTCCGTACCCCAATACCGTTCTCCATTTGATTCTATCCCGACTTT